>JANNCL010000286.1:0-18844 GCA_031386565.1 Candidatus Omnitrophota bacterium | reverse complement strand
CATGCGGGAAGAAAGCAAAGAAGATGATGTCTATTCTGACAAATTCATTCCTTTAGATGATCCCGTTAAGATGTATTTGAAACAAATGGGTTCTATTCCTCTTTTGACGCGTGAAGAAGAGATCAGTTTAGCAAAGCGCATCGAAGAAGCGGAAGTTAAATTCGCGGAGAGTCTTTTCAAGACGTATTTCGCCCGCAAAGAAGCGATTTCGATCATCAATCAGGTGTTGAATGATGATATCAATGCCGAAGATGTGATCAAGGACGAGTTGGAACGCCGCGGCCGATTGCTCAAGGATCTGGCGAAGATCTTGGAGCATGTGCGTCATACCCGCGTTGGTTCTGATATTTCCGCTAAATCGATCGCGGAATTCAAGCTGACATCGACCGTTAACGAAGAGATCGTGACCAAGATCCAGGAATTGATCGAACAGATCGACCGTCTGGAACGTCAGATGAAGGCGAAGAAAAAGCCTTTGAATTTGGCTGAGCTAAAGAAGAAATCCGATAGCTTGCACAAAGAACTTGGCGAGCCTGTCGATGATGTGCGTAATCAATTGCGCGAGATCAAGACCCGTCAGTCGCGTTTTAATAAAGCCAAGAAATTATTGGTGGAAGCGAACTTGCGTCTGGTCGTGTCGATCGCCAAGAAGTATATTAACCGTGGTTTGTCTTTCCTGGACTTGATCCAGGAAGGTAATATGGGTTTGATCCGTGCCGTCGAGAAATTCGAGTACAAGCGCGGTTATAAGTTCTCGACCTATGCCACCTGGTGGATCCGTCAGGCCATCACGCGTTCGATCGCGGACCAGGCTAGAACGATCCGTATCCCGGTGCATATGACGGAAACAATTAATAAGATCATCCGTGTTTCCCGCGTGTTCGTTCAGGAATATGGCCGTGAACCTATGGCACAGGAGATCGCGAAAGAAATGCGCATGCCGGTCACCAAGGTCAAAGAGATCCTCAAGATCTCCCAGGTGCCGATTTCCTTACAGACACCGATCGGTGATGAAGGGGATACGCATTTCGGTGATTTTATCGAAGATAAAAAAGCTGTTTCTCCGGCGAATGCGACCTTGCATTCCATGTTGAAAGATGAGATCGGTTCGGTATTGCAAACCTTAGATGACCGCGAACGCAAGATCCTGGAACTGCGTTTCGGTATTGTCGATGGGACCAGCCGTACGTTAGAAGAGGTGGGTGCTGAATTCAATGTCACCAGAGAACGCGTACGCCAGATCGAATCTAAGGCATTAAGGAAGTTGCGCCATCCGACAAGATCCCGCCGTATCAAGTCCTTTTTGGATATGGCCGCAAAAGAGGGTGAAGTCATCATCTAATGCGCACTAAGATCGTCCTTGTTATAGATCCGAAAGATACCAACGCCCAGTTGTTTAAGCTGGGCGTTGGTCTTTTAGAAATGCGCGTGGACTTATTCCCAAAGTTGTCACTCAAATATATTGTTGCGCAATTCGATCATCGCCGTAAATTGAAGATCCCGCTTTTGCTCACGGTGCGTAATGATAAGAAAGAAGGCGCGCGAAAGGCGATGAGTGATGTAAAGAAATGGGAGTTGCTGCAAGCCTTGATACCCTTGACCGATTGGGTGGATATAGAATTATCGTCCAAGCTTTGTACCAAGACGATTGCGCTGGCACGCTCTTTAAAAAAGAAGGTCGTCGTGTCTGCTCATAACTTCAAGGCCACTCCGGAAGATATCGAAGCCTTGTATAAAAAAGCCAGAACAGTCAAAGCAGATGCGGTAAAATTCGCTTTCTTTGCGAAAAATGAGGATGATCTGCTGCGATTGATCGACTTTACACGGTTTCACAAGCAAGACAGTATCATTACCATGTGTGTCGGGCCCTTAGGGCCTCTGTCGCGCATCGTGCTGCCATCCTTGGGCAGCCGGTGGGTGTACACATTCCTAAAGAATTCAGCGGTGCCGGGTCAGTTGAATATCAAAACCCTGAAGCGCCTAATGATCCCTGCATCTTATTGAATTTCTCCAGCAAATTGCCTAAAAATGAGCACATCCACCAGGTCAGTAATCCGACGATGATCGTGATGAGTATCTTGGAGGTGGTATTGTAGCGTTTATTGAACCAAATGAACGGCAAGGCCAAAGGGCCGACCGTCAGTAAGGCCATGATGATAAAGCCGTTATTGCCATACCACGGCACTTTGGGCTTAACATTCAAGAACTCTCCGCAGTGTTTGCATTTGATGGCTTCTTCCAGTATTTCTTCGGCGCAAAAAGGGCATTTTTTCATAGTATTTTAATGATTTGAGGTTAGTTTTATTTACGATCTATAGTATCATAAACTGTCTGGGTTGTTTACTTAAAGCGCATATTTAGTATCGGAGATTATTGCGGGATAAATGAAGTTATAACATTTTAGCGGGGTCATATGGGTTTTTCGGACCGGATAACAAAGCTATTCAATAATGAACGTTTTCTGTTTATCATCCTTTTATCCGCTCAGATCCTTTACTATTTCGGGGTCTTGGCTCAACACCGTTTATCTATCGGCCACGATGGTTTTTTGTATTTCTCCATGCAATATTATTTTTTCAATAATGTTGTCAATACTTATGAGATGGCCCAATGGATGCCTTTTATGTCACACGGAACGGTATCCAGCTGGGTGTATGCGGCCAACAGCGGTTTAACACAGAACGCGTTATGTTTGATCGCGCCGCTTTTAAAATCAGTTAATTTTTACTATATCTTTCACGCGGGTATATTTTTCGACGAGCTTCTTTTGCTTGTGGGCTGCTGGTTGTGGGGCAGAAAGATCTTGAAATACCCGTTGGCGGTATTTTTTCTAACGAGTACTGTTGTTGCCAGTGCCGTGTGGTGGACGCAGCCATGGTTTAATTTCCACCTATATTACAGCCTGCCTCTAACGTTTTATTTCTTTCACCGACTGATCGATACGAAAAAATTGCGGTATTTGTTCTTGGCGGGGAATTTGATGATCATGGGGAACACTTATTATTTCCTGCCTTTTGTGGCTTTTGTGGCATTCTTGTATCTTATGTCTTATGCGACGTTGAACTGGCGAGTGGTCAGCGGCAGTTTAAGCGGGCTCCCTAAATTCAGGTCGGTTCTTGTTGTTGCGTTGCTATTGGTATTTGGTTTTATTTGTTACAAGACCATCACCCACGGCACCAATGAAATTATCACCTATCGGTATGATCGGACCCCGGACAATAAGGTTCCTGTCGCGTATTTTATGAATGATGGAGGATCTGCGAACTGGAACAAATGGAAAGAGCTTTATTTGGGATTCTCGCCGGAACTTGATTATACGGTTTATGCCGGTCTTTTCATGATGCCCATGCTTGTGGGAATGCTTTGTTTTTATCGCCGTAAAGATTGTTTGCCCGTCTTATTCACCGCGTTGATCCTTTTAGATTTTACCAATTGCGGATTGACCGCACGGTTGTCGTATCACCTGTGGCCAATGATGAGTTATTTCAATCACATTGCTTTAGCTGTGCCTGTGGTGAAGTTATTTCTGTGTGTTCTGGCCGCGTTTGCGTTTGAATTCTTTGTATGTGAACAGACCTTGATTCAGAAATCTTTTCAGGAATATTTAGCGGTGATGGCTTTTTTCTTTGTGATTACCGTGGCACTGCACGCGGCCATAGACCAAAACTCATTAGGCCAAATGGTGGTAGAAATAACCCAAAGGGGTTTGCAGCGGCTTTTTGAATTTCAAGATTACTACAAAGGATCTGTTTTTCCGCATTTGCAGGTGGTATTGGTCTTGTCCGTGATCTTGGCGGCCATGTGGCTGGCATGGGTATTTGTCAAGGATCCTAAGCAGCGCGGCTGGGTATTGTTGGGATTAGTAGCTGTGCATGTGACGGATGTATATGTTTATAAATGTTATGAAACGCGGGTACGGTCTTTTGATGTGTCTCCATTTATGAGTGATTTAAAGTTTACACCGATGCCGTTCGCGCATCGCCGCAGCGTTGATCCATGGGCTGCGCATCCCCGGGCGGGGATGATCAATGGGATGCCTTTAAATCGTTTATTATATTGGACGAATGATTCGTTCCTGTTCCGTGATGTCCTGGCGCATGAATCACGTACCGATTATTGGCTCAAACCGTTTGACGGTTTTATGCGTTATTTTTGGGATGAGGATAAGAATAGCCTTCTTTATCGGCCGGCGAATCTGAATTATTTAAAGCATGTTAATTTCCCATCACATAAAAGTAAAGCGATGCAGTGGGCGGGATTTTCCCAGGACAAGATCCAGTTCTTCCCATCGCTGCCGCAATTTGGTCAAGAGGATACGCGTATGCCTCTTCAATATGAGATCGATGGGTTTAGCGCTAATCATTTATCGTTATCCTTGCCGGATGCCCGTCATCCGGCTGGATGGCTTTATTACGCGGATGTGTGGCATCCTTCATGGAAGGCATTAGTGGATGGCAAGGCCGTCACGGTGCATCAAGCGGTGATCGCCTATAAGGCTATTGAGGTTCCCAAAGGCGCAAAGCAAATCCATTTTAATTTTTATGATCCATGCATGGCCATGTTCCAATGGTTCTTTAGTCTTAACGCTGTTGTGTGGGTGGTGCTCACTCTTTATTTGATGGGTTTATGCGCCTTGCCAAGAAAATTTCCTACCCTTAATATATAAATTATGTTAAGATTTACGCTCATTTGGGAGTTTGAGGACTCATAGCTCAGCTGGTTAGAGCGTCGCCTTCACATGGCGAAGGCCGTAGGTTCAAGTCCTACTGAGTCCATTTGATTCGGGCCTATAGCTCAGTCGGTTAGAGCAGGGGACTCATAATCCCTTGGTCCCAGGTTCGAGTCCTGGTGGGCCCATATTATAGATTTATTATTGGTTCGGCAGGACGAGAGTGAGCCCGTTTATAAACCACGACGAATAGGAGTTGGTTTATGGGCGAGTGGCTGACCCGAAGCGAAGCGTAGGGCACCGAGTCCTGGTGGGCCCATTTTAAAGATTTCTTAACCTTTTTGGGGATAAAAAATATGACCGCTACAATATCCTTAAAAGATCAGTTGCGCAAGTTGATCGAGATCCAAATACTGGATGAGCAGATTTTTCTTCAAAAGACTGTGCTCAAAGAGCGTCCGTTGGAGATCGAGGAACTACGTCAGCAGTTTGAGGCAAAAAAAATAACGCTTAAATCATTAGAAGATAAATTAAAGGTGATACAGGTCCGGCAAAAAGATCTGGATAATGATCTGAAATCCAAAGAAGTTGACATAGCTAAGTTGGATGGATCGTTGATGCTGCTTAAGACAAATAAAGAATATACCTCTAGACTTCTGGAAATAGAGAATCAAAAAGCGGATAAATCACTTATTGAAGAAAAGATCCTGATCGGTTTTGATGATGTGGAAGCGGCGCGTAAAGCGGTTGATGCGGAACGGTCAGTGGTGGCGCAATATGAGAAAGATTTTTTAGCGACGAAAAAAGATGTGGAAGCGGCGATCGTGATCGCCCAAGACCAGATCAAGGTCAAGGGATCGCAGCGCGAACGCTTAACGCCGGAAGTCAGGCCCGACATTTTAAGCCGTTATGAACGTATCATGAATAATAAAGAAGGCATCGGGATCGTCAAGATCGAGAACAGCAATTGCTGTGGATGTAATATGCACATCACGGAACAGGCATTGAATCAAGTCAGGATCTGTGATCAATTAGTGCAGTGTGATTCGTGTGCCCGTATTCTGTATTTACCCGAAGAACTATGATCCTGGATATTTATACGGATGGGGCATGTTCAGGAAATCCCGGACCGGCGGGGATCGGGGTTGTTTTTAAGCAGGATGGCCTGATCATTAAAGAGATCGCTAAGCCGATCGGTCATGGCACTAATAATCTAGCGGAATATACGGCGTTGATCTATGCGCTGCAGGAAGCATTGATATTAAAAGCAGAAGTTGTGCATGTCCGTTCTGACAGCGAATTGATGTGCCGCCAGGTCAATGGGCGGTATATGGTTAAGGATGCGGGAATCAAAGTGCTCTTTGATCAAGTCCAACATTTAAAGTCAGGGTTCAAGAAGTTCACGTTAACGCATGTGCGGCGTGAATTCAATAAAGAAGCCGATGCTTTATCCCGGCAAGCTGTAAAAGCAGGTCAAGATGGCCGCCCTGATGCCGCTGGCGTTGGGGAGGAAAGTCCGAGCTCCACAGGATAATGCATCCCGATAACGCGGGACCTTTTCGTCGTGGCCTCACGGCTATGGCGGACTGAGGATTAGAGCTATAGTGACGAAGCCCTTAACTGGGAGTGGAACGAGCAATCTCTGCATGGAGCAATGCCAAATAGGGGGAGAGGGGTGATCCGCCCCATTATCATCCTCGGGTAGGCTGCAAGATATTCCCTATGAGGGAATGTTAGTCAAATGGCCATCATCCTCACAAGGGATAACAGAACTCGGCTTATTTGGCCTGCTGTTTTTAATGATGTTATTTAAAAGAAGTGCCACAAGCAACACAACACGGAGGTTATTGCAATGTCAGGACATTCAAAATGGGCAAAAATTAAACATAAAAAAGGTGCGGAAGACGCCAAGCGCGGTGCTTTATTTACCAAGTTGAGTAAAGAGATCACGGCGGCGGCGAAAGATGGCGGCGGTAATCCGGAAACCAATATCCGGTTGCGCGCGGCGATGACCAGGGCCAAAGATTACTTCATGCCTTTTGCCAACGTCGATAATGCCGTGAAAAAAGGTACGGGTGAACTTCCCGGTATCGTTTATGAAAATTTTGTTTTTGACGCTTATGGTCCAGGCGGCGTTGCTATGCTGATCGAAGGCTTGACCGATAACAAGAACCGCACCACCGCGGAGATCCGTAACATGCTCAATAAAAAGGGCGGGTCGATGGCTGGGGCAGGGGCTACGGCCTATTTGTTTACTAAAAAAGGGTATATTGTCGTTGATAAAGATAAAGCCAGTGAAGATCAGGTGATGGAGGTTGTATTGGAAGCGGGTGCTGAAGACATCAAGAATGATGGCGAAAGCACAGAGGTTTTCACTGAGCCTTCAGCGTTTGAAGCCGTCAGATCTGCATTGGAAGCAAAAAAGATCGAGATGAGCACGGCTGAGATCACCATGATCCCCAGCTCCACCGTTAAGGTCGAAGGCAATGATGCCAAGAATATTTTAGGGTTGATGGAAGCGATGGAAGAGCATGAGGATGTGCAGAACGTGCATGCGAATTTTGATATCTCTGATGAAGAAATAGCCAGGATCAACGCAGACTGATCGCCCATGCGCATCCTTGGCATTGATCCGGGGCTTATTACGACGGGATTTGGCGTTATTAATGTTGCCGAGAGTGTTCGGATCATCGATGCCGGGACGATCAAGCCAAAGGTCAACGATGCTTTTGAAAGCCGTATTGCCAAAGTGCATCAATGTCTTACCTCGATCATCGTGGAGCATAAACCAGAAGTCATTGTCCTGGAAAAATTATACGCGCATTACAAACACCCCACCACAGCGTGCATTTTAGGCCATGTGCGTGGGGTGATCTGTTTAGCGGCTTATGAGCAAAGGGTAGAGTTAGTCGAACATAGTGTTAAACGCATTCGAAAGGCATTGATGGGCAACGGTAATGTTACGAAGCAGCAAGTGCAGGAATTTGTTAAAAGGATATTGAATATCCCCAGTGCTACCTTGGCTTTGGATACCTCGGATGCGTTGGCGTTGGCTTTAGGATATGCCCATATGAAACGGTTTAAATTATTATGATCGCTGCTATTACCGGTACCATTGTCAGTGTTGCTGATAACACCCTGATCATTGCCGCAGGGGCGATCAGTTATGAGATCTATGTGCCGTTATCTGTTCAACAGCGTCTGACAGAAAATAAGAAAAGCAATGGCGAAATTTCTTTAATCACGTATCATTATTATCAGATGACCCCATCGAGCGCGACGCCGGTTCTAGTTGGTTTTTTAAATGAATTAGAACGCGATTTCTTTTTAGAGTTCATTAAGGTTTCAGGCATCGGCCCCCGGGCGGCGGTCAGGGCGCTTAATAAAGCCATCGGCGAGATCGCTCAGGCGATCGACCGCGGCGATACAAATTATCTGAAGACCCTGCCGGGTATCGGCGCACAGCGGGCCAAAGAGATCGTCGCAAAATTGCAGGGCAAGATGGGCAAGTTCACCCTAATGCGTGATAAGGTCGTGCCGGTGCAGTTAAGTCCGGTAATGTCGGATCTCAAACAGGAAGCTTTAGCAATACTCACACAATTACAATATAAGCCGACGGAAGCCCAGGCGATGATCGACAAAGCCTTGGCCAATAATGCGTCGATCGCCACCTCAGAAGAATTGTTAAACGCCATTTATAAGCAAAGGATCAACGTATAATGGAAGAAGCGATACAAAAGCATCATTATAAGAGCGGCATTGAAGCATTATTGTTCGTCAGTGATAAGCCGATCACTGTTGAGCAATTCCGGACCGTTTTTCCGGAGCTTAAGCCGTCGGATATCAGTGATCTGGTCAAAGAAGTTCAGGATGAATTTGTTTCCCGCAATGGCGGTATCGTGATCGTGGAGATCGCCGGCGGATGGCAGATGCTTTCTAACAGCCACGCGGCGGGCTATATCCGTGAATATTATAAAACGCATACGAAAGAAAAATTATCTAAGCCGGCGCTGGAATCATTGGCGATCGTTGCTTATAAACAGCCGGTTGGCAGAGCGGATGTGGAAGTCATCCGCGGAGTTAATTCCGACGGCACCATGGCCCATTTGCTGAACAAAGGCCTGATCGAGATCGTTGGCCGTAAAGAAGTGCCGGGGCGTCCTTTCTTGTATGGTACCACCAAAGCCTTCCTGGATTATTTTGGTCTGCGTTCTTTGGACGGGTTGCCTAAGATCGAAGAGTTGGCAAATATCAATTTAGAAAATTTAGCGTCAACGGTGGTGATAGCGCCGGAACCGCAGGTCAGTGCGGCGCAAGTGCTTGAGGAAGAACAACCGGAACATGTGGTGACGGTGAGCGGGGAAGTGCCCGAGGTACAGGAAGAAATCCGGATCCGGGAAGAAGCGATCGCGAGTCAAGAAACCAGCGGGCAATCGAGGTTAGACAATGGCATTACAACAGCTGCGCAGTAAGATCGACGCGCTTGACGCGAAAATAGTGGCGCTGATCAATGAACGGGCTAAGATATCTTTGTCGATCGGTCATGAAAAGATCAAGAGCGGTCAGCCTATTTACGCACCGGCGAGAGAATTAGAGGTTTTAAGCCGCATCAAGGCGCTCAATAAAGGTCCGATGCAGCCAAAGTCTTTTGAGGCCATTTACCGCGAGGTCATGTCCGCATCGTTGGCATTAGAAAAACCGTTGAACATCGCTTACATGGGGCCGGAAGCGACATTTTCCCATTTGGCGGCGCTTAAGCGATTTGGGTCTTCCGTTAATTATGTGGCTTGTGATAATTTTAGCGATGTTTTTGCGCGCGTGACCAATGGCGGTGCGGATTACGGGGTGGTGCCGATCGAGAATTCCATTGAAGGCGTCGTGACGCATACCATGGATATCTTAGTCGAAACAGACCTTAAGATCTGCGCGCAGATCCTCTTAGATGTGTCGCATAATTTGATGGCCCAATGCCCGCTTAATAAGATCAAGATCATATATTCTCATCCGCAAGTCTTCGGCCAATGCCGTCACTGGTTGTTAAGTAATTTACCCAAAGCTGAGCTGGTGTCGGTTGTTTCTACGACCAAAGCCGCTCAATTAGCATCGACAAGAAAGAATGCCGCGTGCATTTGTGCATCGATCGCCGCGCAATTGTATGGGTTGGACGTGCTCAAAGAAGATATTCAGGATAGTGCGCATAATATTACCAGGTTCCTGGTGATCTCCAACAATGACGTTCCTCGCACAGGTCATGATCGTACATCCATGGTATTTGCGGTGAAGGATAAGTCCGGCGCGCTGCATGACATGCTGGCTCCCTTCAAACGGTATAAGATCAATCTGACCAAGATCGAATCCCGGCCGTCTAAGAAAAAAGCATGGGAATATTATTTCTTCGTTGATTGCCAAGGCCATGCTCTTGATCCCCACGTGGCTAAAGCTATTTCCCAGCTTGAGGGGAAAAGCAAGTTTTTCAAGATCCTTGGCTCCTATCCGGTTGCAGAATAGGGTTTTCGGTTGATGGTTTTGTTGACATACGCCTTGCCTGCCTTTATAATGCCTAGCTTAATCTATATAATATCCTTAGTTTGGAGTTCTTGTGCAGGTCGCTAATAAATATGTGTTTTCGATAAAGCCGTATATCCCGGGGAAACCTATTGAGGATGTCAAGCGGGAGCTAAACTTAACAAGCGTTATTAAGCTTGCTTCCAATGAAAATCCGTATCCTCCTTCGCCTAAAGTCCTGGCGGCTATTAATAAGGCTGCTTTATCTGTCAATCGTTATCCTGACGGTGGATGCTTTGCTTTGCGTAAGGCATTGGCCAAACATTTGAAGGTCAAGGAAGATCAGCTGATCTTTGGTAACGGCTCTGATGAGATCATCATTTTAGCCGTTAAAGCGTATGTGAATGAGGGGGATGAGGTCATCATTGCCAAGCCTTCATTCTTGATCTATGAGATCGCGGCGAAATTAGCGGGTGCTAAGATCCATGAAGTGCCCTTGAAGGATTTTCATTATGATGTGCCGGCCATGAAAGCTAAGATCAGCAAGCGTACGCGAATGATCTTTATCGGTAATCCGGATAATCCGTCGGGTACGTTCGTGTCTAAGAAAGACCTGCAAAGTTTGGTTGATGCGGCGGGAAAAGATACGGCTATTTTTATCGATGAGGCTTATTTTGAATACGTGCATTCCAGTGATTATCCGGACAGTCTAGCGTTGCTGGCCAAGCATTCTAATGTGATCGTCACGCGTACTTTCTCTAAAATGTATGGGTTGGCAGGTTTGCGGGTTGGTTATGGTGTCGCTCATGCGCAAGTCATCGATGTTCTGAATCGTCTGCGTGAGCCGTTCAATGTCAACAGCGTCGCGCAAGCAGCCGCGGTGGCGGCGTTGGCGGATGGAAAATACTATAAGGATATCGCTAAAGATGTGGAAGTTGAACGTCAATATCTGTACCAGGCCCTACGACGGTTGAACATCCCTTTTGAGAATAGTTTCACTAATTTTATCTTGGTCAATGTCGGCGGGGACAGTTCTGTCATTGCCCGGAAATTACTGCACAAGGGTGTGATTATCCGGGACATGAGCGTGTGGGGTTTGAACGGTTATATCCGTGTCTCGATCGGGAATATGAAAGAAAATAAACGTTTTGTTAAAACATTAGCGGAGGTTTTATGATCGTCATTTTGAGGCGGGATGCCACGGAAGACAATATTCAGCACATCATCGGCCGTACAGCCAAGTTGGGATTAAAGGCCAATGTGTCGCGCGGTACCGAGCGCACAGTGATCGGTTTTATCGGGCCTGAAGATGCGTTGCGGGCTATCCCTTTGGAAGTATTCCCGGGGGTTGAACAAGTTATGCAGGTTTTGGCACCGTATCGTTTGGTGTCCCGAGAATTCAAAAAGGAAGACACGGTCATTAAATTGAATTACGGAACCAATGTCGGCGGTAAGAAGATCGCGGTCATGGCCGGTCCCTGTTCGATCGAAAGTTATGACGGCATGTTATCTATCGGGAAAAAGGTCAAAGAATTAGGCGCTAATATTTTACGCGGCGGGGCTTTTAAGCCGCGCACTTCTCCATACGATTTTCAGGGTTTAGGGGAAGAGGGTTTGAAGATATTGCAACAAGTCGGGAAAGAGGTCGGTATTTGCACGATCACTGAGGTCATGGATACACGGCAGGTTGAATTGATTTGTAAATATGTCGATGTCTTGCAGATCGGTGCCCGTAATGTGCAGAACTTTTCTTTGCTTAAGGAGGTGGGTTTAAGCAAGAAGCCGGTGATGCTAAAACGCGGCATGTCAACCACGGTCAAGGAATGGCTGATGTCCGCCGAATACTTGATGGCCAACGGTAATTTTGATGTCATGCTGTGCGAGCGCGGTATCCGCACGTTTGAAACAGCGACCCGCAATACCCTGGACATTAACGCGATCGCGGTGGCCAAACGTTTAAGTCATTTGCCGGTGGTTTGTGATCCCAGCCACGGGACAGGCTCTTGGGAATATGTGGCCGCAGGCGCCCGTGCCGGTATCGCGGCGGGCTGTGATGCCTTGATGATCGAGGTGCATGATAATCCGGAAGAGGCTCTTTCCGACGGACAGCAATCATTATTGCCGGAGAAATTCAAAGATTTAATGGCCGGTTGCCGCCGGGTCGCGCAGGCTGTAGACCGGGACTTATAAACCCGCATGCAAAAACCGGGATAAATTGAGGATATAAAATATGTTCGTTCGTAAAGAATTGTTTCGACGGGTTGCGATCGTAGGTGTTGGTTTTATGGGGGCTTCTTTAGGGCTTGCCATCAAGAAGAAGAAGCTAGCGAAAGAGATCATTGGTATCGGGCAGCATGAAACAAGCTTGCGGGAAGCCATTGATGTGGGGGCGATCGATGAAAGTACCATGGACCTTAAAAAGGGCATACAAGGTGCGGATCTGATCATTTTGGCGACACCGGTGAATGCGATATTAGATGCTCTGGAGGTAATCGGGGCGGATTTTAAGCGCAGCGTGATCATTACGGACATCGGGTCGACAAAAACCTCGATCGTCGAACGCGCGGAGAAGGTATTGCATCATTCCG
Organism: Candidatus Omnitrophota bacterium; assembly: GCA_031386565.1. Classification (GTDB taxonomy): domain Bacteria; phylum Omnitrophota; class Gorgyraeia; order Zapsychrales; family Fredricksoniimonadaceae; genus JACQQW01. The sequence goes on along the minus strand of JANNCL010000286.1, from coordinate 6,082 downwards.
TTTTATTTGTCGGGTCGCATCCTTTGGTCGGTTCTGAAAAGAAGGGGCCGACATATGCGAACGCCTCTCTTTATGAGGGCGGCACATGTGTGATGACCCCGACCGATAAGACAAATCGCCTGGCCAAGGAAAAGATCAAGCAATTCTGGACGCAAATAGGGTTGAACGTGAAGTTGATGACTCCGGCGGAACATGACGAAAGCCTGGCCTTCATTAGTCATTTACCGCATTTATCCGCGTTCGCGTTGATGAAAGTGCTGCCGGAGAACAGCAATGACATTATCACCCAGGGATTAAAAGACAGTACGCGCATTGCCGCATCGGATGCTCAAATGTGGAAGGACGTCTCGCTTTCTAATTCTAAGTATGTTCTAAAAGCCCTGGATGAATATGTCAAGGTTTTGGCCACGATCCGCAAAGCGATCGTTACCAAAGATGGTGAAGTGCTCATTGAAACTTTTAAACAAGCAAAGGTTAAGCGTGAACGTCTTGACAAAGCCAACACAAATACTAATACGTAAGCTTATCATTACTTTAGACGGGCCAGCCGGTGCCGGTAAGAGTTCTGTCGCTAAGAGTTTGGCGAAACGTCTTGGCGTAACATATCTGGACACAGGATCCATGTACCGTGCCTTAACGCTGAAAGCCTTGCGTTTAAAGATCGACCTGGCGGACGAAGCAGCGTTGGGCGAGTTGGCCGCAAGGACTAAGATCGATTTTATCAAGAAAGAAGACGGCAGTTTGAATGTGAGCCTGGACGGCGAGGATGTGAGTGTTGATATCCGTTTGCCGGAAGTGACCAATAATACGTTTTATGCGGCGAGAACTCCCAAAGTGCGGGAATATTTGGTACGTTGGCAGCAGGCCATGGGTGAGGGGATATCGTTGGTTTCCGACGGGCGCGATCAAGGAACGGTGGTGTTCCCCAAGGCAACATATAAATTTTATGTGGATGCGGATTTTGACGAACGTGTCGGACGGCGTTTACGCGAATTGCGTGCCGCGGGTACGGTCGTTGATGAAAAACAATTATATGCGGATATGAAAGACCGCGACCAGAAAGATTTTACACGTGCTGTCGGACCTTTAAAGAAAGCGGATGACGCGATCACGATCGATTCAAGCGGCCTTAATGTTGACCAAAGCGTTGATAAGATAATGACCTACATCGATCCGAAGTATTATGGACCAATCATACATTCGTAATTTTTCCATTATCGCGCACATTGACCATGGTAAATCGACGTTAGCCGACAGGCTGATGTTGTTCGCCGGGGCCATTGATGAACGCAAGTTCAAGAATCAGATGCTTGATGACATGGACCTGGAACGCGAGCGTGGCATCACCATCAAAGCTTCCGCCGTGCGTTTGAATTATAAGGCCAAGGACGGGAAGATCTATGTCCTTAATCTCATTGATACGCCGGGCCATGTGGATTTCTCCTATGAGGTCGAGAAATCCCTGCGTGCCTGCGAAGGGGCCTTGTTATTGATCGACGTCACCCAGGGCGTTGAATCACAGACCATTGCCAATTATTACCTGGCCATCGATAATAACCTGGAGATATTGCCGGTCATCAATAAGATCGATATCGCCAATGCGGATATCGACGAAGCCAAACGCCAATTTCGCGAAGTGTTAAAGTTCAAGGAAGAAGATGTTCAACTGGTCTCCGCCAAAGAGGGGATCAATATTGATGAATTATTCGAGAAGATCATTGCGTTCATCCCGGCTCCTGACGGGGATCCGAATGCCCCCTTAAAAGCGCTGATCTTTGACATGAAATATGATATTTATAAAGGTATCATCATTTATATCCGCGTGTTCGACGGCAGCATCAAGCCGGGAAGTAAGATACGTTTCATGAACGCCGGGAAGAATTTCGATATTCAGGAAGTGGGTGTGTTCGGGCCGGGGATACAGCAGGTCAAGGGTTTATCGGCTGGTGAAGTCGGGTACATGACCTGTAATCTGCATGAACCTAAAGAAGTGCGCGTCGGAGATACGGTGACCGATGTTGTCAATCCTACGGCAACAGCGTTGGAAGGGTATCGCCAGTTAAAACCGTTGGTCTTTTGCGGCGTTTATCCGGTCAACGCCGGCGATTATTCTGCCATGCGCGAGGCCATTGATAAATTGCGTTTATCCGATCCCAGCTTTGTCTATGAACATGAAACATCTCAATCGTTCGGCCATGGTTTTCGTTGCGGCTTTTTAGGTCTGCTGCACATGGAGATCGTTCAAGAGCGTTTGGAACGCGAGTATGATCTGAATTTAATTCTGACAACACCGAACGTCGGTTACCGGGTTATAAAGCGCGACGGAACTGTTTTTGAATTAGAAAATCCCTCGGACCTGCCTAACGGCGCGGATATTTTGCGCATTGAAGAGCCTATTTTAGCCGTTTCTATCTTTACCCCCGTCACGTATATGGATTCCGTGATGGAGTTAGCTAAGCGTAAACGGGGGATCTATCAAAAGAGTGAATTCATCGGTGACCGCATGAAGATCATTTATGATATCCCGCTTTCTGAGGTCATCGTGGATTTCAATGATCAGGTCAAGTCGGCTACCCGCGGTTATGGTTCGATCGATTATGATTTTAAGGACTACGCTCAGGCGGCGATCACCCGTCTGGAGATCATGATCAATGATGAACCCTGCGATGCTTTTTCCTGCATGGTGCATAAGGACCGCGCATACGATAAAGGATTGGGGTTGGTCACGAAATTAAAAGAATTGATCCCTCAGCAATTATTTGAAGTGAAGATCCAGGCGCAGGCGGATGGAAGGATCATTTCCAGCGCCCGGGTTAAAGCGGCGGGAAAGAATGTAACGGCCAAATGTTACGGCGGTGATATTTCGCGCAAACGCAAGTTATGGGAGAAACAGAAGGAAGGCAAGAAGAAGTTAAAGCAGATCGGGCGCGTGGAAGTTCCTCAAGAAGCATTTTTAGCGGCACTTAAAATATAAAACAAGGAAAATTATGTCCAAAGACAAAAAGCCGCTGGGTGCCAGGTCCGAAACAAGGGAGTGGGTCGAGTCCATTGTGGTCGCGTTGCTGCTGGCGATCGTTATCCGTTCTTATTTCATCCAGCCTTTCAAGATCCCCAGCGGTTCCATGCGCATGACACTCGTTGAGGGAGATCATTTGTTCGTCAGTAAGTATACCTATGGTCCGATGCTATTACCGGAAATCCATACTCCTGATTTTTTGCTCGGCAAATTGCAATTTCTAGGGGATGATCCAAATCCTGATAAGATCCAATGGCCGGAATTTGTAAAACCGTTGACCAAGATCCGTTTGCCGGGAATTTCTAAGCCAAAGCGCGGGGATGTTATTGTTTTTATCTTTCCTGATGACCGCACCAAAGATTTTATCAAACGTCTGATCGGACTTCCGGGAGATGTGGTTGAGATCAAAGAGGGAAAAGTCTATATCAACGGGACACTTTTTAATGATCAGCCGGTGAGGAATATTTATTATTACAACCGCGGCGAGTATGGGGCTTTAGATACGCCGATCAGGGTTCCGGAAGGTAAATATTTTGTGTTAGGCGATAACAGCGCTTCCAGCCATGATAGCCGGTATTGGGGTTTTGTGGACCAAACGGATCTTTTAGGAAAAGCAGAGTTTATTTTCTGGCCGTTTAACCGTGTAAGGATCATCAAATGAGATGTGCTCTTGTGTTGATGTGTGTTTTGTTGGCCGGCTGTCAAACGGTCAATAATCAGCAGAAACCGCAAGATTTGCGATCTGTTTTGTCGGAAGTCAAGAGGTCGTTTAATGTGCAGGACGCAAGAGTAAAATATTGCCCCGTATGCGGTAAGCATTACAGCGGGCATTTAGAAACCTGTCCTGATGATCACGCGAAACTTGTACCAATAGAATAATATGGGATTAACATTCGCTAATAAAGTCACGATCGGCCGCATCTTGCTGGTCCCATTTTTTATTGCCACCGTCCTGTCATTCAATGACGAGCGTCCATATTTACGCTATGTGGCGCTGGGATTATTCTTAGTGGCGGTCATATCCGATGTGGTGGACGGCTATATTGCCCGCACGCATCATCAAAAGACCCGTGCTGGTGCTATCCTTGATCCCTTAGCGGATAAAATGCTGTTGATCAGCGCATTCATTTGTTTGTATATCAAACGGGCGGAATTTGATGCCATTAGTTTCCCCTTATGGTTCGTGGTGGCGATCATCAGCCGGGATGTGATCCTGCTTTTAGGGGCCATGATCATACAGCTGATAACAGGTAAGCTTGAGATATCGGCGAATCGTTCCGGAAAAACAACCGCGTTCTTGCAGATCATTTGTATTTTAGGTATTCTGCTGCAGCTTAAATTTACCCTGGTGTTCTGGTACATCGCGCTGGCCGCAACAGTCATTTCCGGGGTCATTTATATTAAAGAAGGGATATCGATCATCAATGCCAATGCCCCTGTCGATCGCCGTTAGTATTCTTGTTTCCTATCTTTTAGGTGCCATTCCGACTGGTTATATTGCCGGGCGGATGGTTAAGAATATTGATATCCGTGAACATGGTTCCAAGAATATGGGGGCGACCAATGTGTTCCGCACACTGGGCATGTGGCCGGGCATTGTTGTACTGTTGATCGATATTTTAAAAGGCGTCCTGCCTGTGGTAGTCTTTGCCAATATTTTTGATCTGCATCAGCCCCTGGTCTTAGTTGCCATCGGTGTCACTGCTGTCGTTGGGCATAATTGGACGGTATTCTTAGGATTTAAAGGCGGGAAGGGGGTCGCGACGACTCTTGGAGTATTGATCGGATTAGCGATCGAGATCCCGGGGATAAGGCCGGTGTTGGCATTGACGGTGGCGATCTGGTTTGTGGTGTTCCTCCTGTTCGGTTATGTTTCTTTAGCATCTATTGCCGCCGGGGTAGTATTGCCGGTGCTCATGGTTTATTTTAATGCCCCTTTCGTGATCAAGATCATGTCTATCCTCTTATGCGTTTTTATCGTGCTGCGGCATCGCGCGAATATCACTAGACTTGGCAGCGGTCAGGAAAACCGTATTAAATTACCATGGTTTAAATAAGGCCTCCACAAAGGGGGAGAAAAATGAGAAAGATCTTATGCGCGTTGAAATATTCTCTATATGTGATGCCGCGACCGCGGACGGTGGTAAGTTAAACATCCTTGGCGGTTTCGATACCATTTGGGCGGGCGTCATTCCTGCGGTGCATCCCCAATGCGCTTTAGCTTTGCGGTTGCGTTTTGACAGCAGCGAGGGGGCCCAGCATGGCATTGTGGTCAATTTTGTTGACTTTGACGGAAAACATATCATGCCCGCGGCGCATGGGACCATCACGCTGCAGTTCGCTCCGGAACAAAAATCCGCATCCGCCAATTTGGTGCTGAATATCCAAATGTTGCGTATTGAGCGTTTAGGTGAGCATTCGATCGACCTTTTAGTTGATGGTGTCCAAGTATCATCCATTCCGCTTTTTGTGCGCAAGTCCCCATAGTTTAAGGAAGCGTTTTCCCGATTACGGTTATCTGCCCTTGTATTCCCTAAAAAATGGTTTATCCTTATAGTAGATATAGAAAAACAGGGACTCAGGTTCCTCAATTATAAAAGGGTATGATCAAACACCTGCGCAACTTCACATGTCTTGTGATAATTTTGTGTTTTATGAGCGTCAATGTTCCTAACGTTGATGCGGCAGAGATCTTTGTGCCATCCATGCCTAAGCCGGGGGTCATGGTGAATTTAAGCCCTGCGTTCATGCCGGCACATATCAGCGGCATGACCATTCATCCCGATGATGGGTTGAAATTCGATTTTCTCATTGATCGAGGACAGCAAGAGTTCAACATCGATCAAAAAAAAGAAGAATATACCAAGCTGGTAAAATATTTTTTAGCGTCGCTGACCATTGCCGATAAAGACCAGTGGGTCAACCTTTCTCCCTATGAGAGCGGCCGCATCATTGAGACTAATTTTGGCCTGACTGAAATGGGGCGCGACCTTTTAGCCCAGGACTATCTCTTAAAACAGATCACTTCGTCACTCATGTATCCCGAATCAGGTTTGGGGAAGAAAT
>JANNCL010000258.1:0-13484 GCA_031386565.1 Candidatus Omnitrophota bacterium | reverse complement strand
GAGAAAACGAAAGATCGAAGATGTCCATCAGGCGATCATCAACAGCGGGGTGCTCAATACAACTACGCTAAATAAGACTTTTGTAGAGCCCAATCTAAATACTCCGCAAGATATTGTCGAAAAGATCCGATCGAAACAATTAACGGCGCATTGATCGTATCAAATGGACATGAAAAACAAATTTAAGATCATTGCAGCCTTTTTTGGTATCTATGTGATATGGGGATCGACCTATTTGGCGATCCGTTTTACACTCGAGACTTTGCCACCGTTATTGACCGCGGGGTTAAGGTTTTTTATCGCGGGACTTATATTGTATGTCTTTGCGCGTTTTAGAATGAACGATCCCAAACCAAATGGCACCCATTGGCGGTCTGCCACCATCATTGGTGGGTTCCTGATCTTAGGAGGCAATGGAAATGTGGTTCTGGCGGAACGATCTGTGCCTTCTGGTGTGGCCGCCTTGATCGTGGCCACGATCCCGATATGGATGGTTTTGCTTGAATGGTTATGGCTCAGAAAAAGACGGCCGGCGCCCGCAACATGGGTCGGGCTAGTGTTAGGTTTCGGCGGGGTGGCACTGCTCATCGTGCCGGACCTACTGTCGAAAGCAGCCCAAATGAGACCCACGGGTTTCATCGGACTTTTAGCGGCGGCACTATTATGGGCTGTCGGGTCTTTGCAGGCACGTAGGTTGGAGCTTCCTTCGTCGGGAGTGTTGGCTACGGGCATGCAAATGACGGCCGGCGGCGCAATGCTTTTTGTCGCGGGTATGATGCGCGGGGAGTTATCAATGTTCCACCCTGCCGGATTTAGCGAACGGTCAGTAGCGGCATTCATCTATTTGGTGCTTTTCGGGTCCTTGTGGGGTTTCACCGCGTATATTTGGTTGCTCAAGAATGTGGGCGCTGTTAAAGTATCCACGTATGCTTTTGTAAATCCGGTGGTGGCGATCTTACTCGGTTGTCTATTCGCGGCAGAGAAGATCAGCGGCCATATGATATGCGCTGCGATCATGGTGGTGGCCGCGGTCGGCATCATCACGTTCTATAAGGATCGAACAGCAAAGCAGGGGGCGCTTTAATGAGGTGGTTATTGGTTTTCATTATATGCTTTTGCGCTTCTTGTGCGACACAGGAAATTGCTAACAGGAACTCAACGGGAGAGAGCATTGTCTGTTTCGGGGACAGCTTTACGGCGGGCTATGGGGCTTTTCCGGGAGAAGACTATCCGTCGATGCTCCAGAAAAAAATGAAGACCAAAGTGATCAATGCCGGCCAGTCAGGCAGCACGACCTATGACGGATTATTACGGCTGGATGAGTATGTGTTAGTGCATCACCCTAAGATGGTGATCGTCACTCTGGGCGCTAATGATTTCCTGCTTGGGATGCCCCAAGCGGATACGTTAAAGAATTTGGGCCTTATTTTTGACCGTATCTTGGCGAGCGGCGCTATGATCGTTTGGACGGAGATCGGAACGGGTTTGCAGAATGATGCGTCTTTGAAAGATTATAGAATATTAGCCCGGCAGAAGAAGGTCCTGCTCGTTGATAATGTCATTGATGAGATCATGAAGCACTCCGAGTACAAATCCGACCTTTTCCATCCCAATGCTAAGGGCTATGCTTTAATAGCTGACGGCATTTATGGCGAAATAAAGGATTTCGTTAAGTAATATTGTTTTAAAACAGGACAGGGGAAAGGCTGAATTCAGGTGGGGGGTCCTGGCGCTGCAGGGCATAGGCACAGGCTTTGATCGCCAGCAGGCAGAGGTCATTGCCGTTCTGCAGCCGCTGCCGATAATCGATATTCATGCCTTTTGCCTGACGGATCAGGTCAGCATATAATTTTGATGAGGTCATGGCATAGGCATTAAGCGGCATTTGGGACGTTGCGGCTTTTTCAAAATAAGCAATGGCTTTAAGGTATTCTTTCTGCCGGAAGTAGATCACCCCTAAATTATAATCATTAGCCCAATAGGTCGTATTCCCTGTTTTAGCGCGTTCATATGCGGCGATCGCTTCTTGAGGGTGATCGTTGATGATGTTGTAAAAACCCAGGAAGCTGTATGAGTCGTTCAATTGAGGTGCGTAGCGGGTGATATCCATTACGTATTTGCGCCATTGCTCTAACCAAAATGTACTGCAGGGCGTGGCATTGCCGTTCTCCAAAGCGAATAGATCCTGGGATTGTAAGAAATTAGATCCTTCGTTAAGGGTATCGATAGGGAAATGGCGGGCACGATCGTATATGCCGCCTAAGATCATAGCCAGTAACGTCACATTGAGGGTGATAAGAAGGATCTTTTTCATAATAAACGATGGAGCACAATGACCGTGCGCCAGCCTCCCAGCAGCAGGACCAAAATGAGTGCTTGAATGAGCGCTAAATTCACCCACAGGTCTTTATCGTATCGTCTCATCATTTCCTGCCAGAAAATATTCAAGATAATGATCGATGAGGGCAGCAGGAAAAGCAAGTAGCGCGCCGATAATTCAAAACCTTGTATCCCCGGAGTATGCTGATAATAGATCGCGGCGATCAACAGAAGTCCGAATCCTAAAAGTGCGCATAGCCATATCAATAGCGGCAGGGATCTTTTGAAGAAGCATGCACAGGCGGCGATCAGCGCCAGTCTTTCAACGCTAATGTTCGTGAGGATCAAAGCCGGCCAATCTGCCGGAATGCGAAAGTGATATTTGGGGGCGTTAAGCGCATAAAAAAGTCCGAACATGACCGGCAGTACACAAGCGCTCAACCATCGTTTCCTGATCAATACAATCGCTAATAGGGTTTGTATTAGACCAAATCCGGAGCATAGGCATAAAAGCCAATGCGTGAGTGTCAGGCTTCGCCAGAAAAAAGGGCTTTTGTTGGTGAATATAAAATATTCACACAGGAGTATCGTTTGCGCGCAGGTCAGTAATATCCAAAGGCCATAAGGACGGTCCTGCGCCCAATATAACCATGTTATGGGCGTGGTCAAGAACAGAGCCGCGGCGATAACGGCAGCAACGATCGTATAACGCGTTAGAAAATAATAAAAACACAGGGAAATGCCTGCGGACATAAAAAGGATGGGCAGCAGGCGCATCATTATCTGAGCATTGTCTTCACAGACATATTGTTCCATGACCCAGGCAGTTCGTAATTGAAAGTGAGCCAATTGGCCGAAAAGCTTCTGAGCACTATAGAACAGAGGGCAATTATTCCCTTCGTTGACTTGGCCTTTGAGGATATCGAGATAGCTTAAGTGCTGTATGCTTTCATGCTGGCTGTAGCTTTCATCATTTTCGATGGGGTTATGACGGGCTAAGGTGACACCTATACACGAACATACAATAAAGAGGAGCGCTGTCAGGACGATATTCCGCATGGTGCTATAAGATCCTTACGTGTAGGTTGAATGCGCGCGGGGACATCTCCCGGGCATTCTTAAATTTTTCAATAAATCGCCCTAAAGCGGTATAGTTCTCGTGCAAGGCCGCAACGGGATCATAGGATGTGTTCGCGCCTAAGATGTCTTGATAGACTTTAGAAGCGGCGATCGTTTGCATGCTTTTGCGCGGATCTTGTTCCAGAGTTACGGATACGATCTTAATGGCTTCTTCAAAACGATTGGCTTCTAAGAACATTAAGCTTAGGTTTACGCCATTGTAAAGATAAGCAGGGTTGATATAAAATGCTTTCTGGAACATATCGAAAGCCTTTTCTTTATCGCCTTGCCGGTAATAACAAAATCCCAGCAAACTATATCCGTCCGCCATTTGTGGCATGGCTTGTATAATCTGCTGATAGTAAGCGATGAGTCCTTCCAGCTGCAGCGCTGTATTAGTGTCTGCTTCCGTCCGCAATAAGGAACGATACATGTCAGGAGACGGCATGCTCATGTTCAATCGTTTGATCGCGGTGTCATTGGTTTTTTCGATGAGCTTGCGTTCGAGCCAGCCGGGGGAGGCTGATGAACGTGTGCTGTTGGAAATTTTTACGATCATGATGCCGGCGCAAAAGAGGATGATCCAACCAATAAAGATGAGCGGGTATTTAGTTCTTGGGTTTTGCATTTTTCTTTTTATAATAGCACCATATGAAACGAAGCTTTACACAAATTGCACTGATTGTATGTGCTATCTGGGTATTTTACAACACCATCTTTTCCGGATCGATCCTTTATTTTGATGCTTTGGGGTATGAGCAGTTGGGGAAGACCCTGGCCCACGGTCAATGGATAGAATATTTATCTGCTGGTCCGAGCCGTGAACCATTGTATCCGCTTTTTGTTGCGTTCAACATGAGGGCGGCGGACTTAATGCGCATCCCTTACCTGCAATTATTATTGCTGACCCAGGGCCTTATTCTGTTAACGGCACAATTGATGATGGCGGGGATATTCCGTCGCATTGAACTTTCCGATAAACTGTCCGCGTTCCTGCTGGTTTGTTTTGTGCTATCGCCAACAGTGCTACGCGCTTCACTGATCGTTTATTCTGAGATCGTTACTTTTCCGCTCATGCTGTTGCCGTGTTTGGCGGCGCTTTATGTGTGGCAAGGGGTATCGACGGCAGGTAATTTTGCGCGGCATCATAAGAAATACGCCCTTATTTTAGGTGGAAGTTTTTTGCCCATAATGTTCGTCAAAGGCATATTCGAGATGATCGCACCGGTGTGCATCGTACTGGTTACGATCGCCTTATGGGCGCGGTTTAGAGCGAAGAATGCAACATTGCGGCACATGATGATCTTTCTAGTGATCGGGCTTACGATATTCGCTGTGCCGGTGAATGCTTATAAAATGCTCAATAAGATCTTTAATGGTAATTTCGTGTTCACCAATCGAGGGAGCGGGGCTTTGTACGGTACGACAGCCCGGCGTGTTCTGCCGACTACGCCGCAGGAAGAGCTGGCGCAAAAATTGTATGTGCTGCCTGATAAGAGCATTTGTGATCAATACGCGGGCAAGGATGCATGCGCGCATTGGTTCTATCATTTATCGGATCAGATCGGTGCGGACATGTATGAAACGTTACGCGCAAAGAATGTGCCGGTCAAAGAAATTGATAAACAGTTCACATTCTTGTCCTTTAAGTTAATGCGGGCCCATCCGTTTAAGACGATGAAGGGGATGTTTTGGGAAGGCGCTAAACTTTTGTTCTGGGAATACCCCTCATGGGGCATGGTGATCCTCCCCAGGGATGTGCGCTATGTCTACGAGCAACCATTCTTGTACTCGGCATATTTATACGGCGTTAACGGTATTAGTGTGATATTTTTTATCCTAAGCATTGTGTGTGCCGGTTGGTACTGGCGAAGATTTTTAACAGGTCAGGATCGGGCGCTTAATTGTTTAGTGATCACCTTGATGTTGATCATGGTATATAGCGCCGTACATTCCTTTTTCTTCCTCAATGAACGCAATGCCTTGCCTATTGTGCCGTTGTTCATCGTTTTATACGGAAGTTTTTTAAAATGCATTTGGCCTCAAAGGAAAATATGAACCCGTTTACCGCCTATCAAGAATGGCAATTAAAAAAGCATGAAGAATGGGAGGCCAAATGCGGAAGATGCGGTGCCTGCTGCGGCGCTTTTGACGGGGATCCGTGTGAACATTTACGAAAAGGCGAAAATGGTTATTTCTGTGAAGTTTACGATAATAGGTTCGGGCCGCGAAAGACCGTCAGCGGCAAAAATATAAACTGTGTTCCTATCCGCAATGTCTTGCACACATCTTGGTCGGGCGATGAATGCTGCGGGTATAAGAAGGTGTAATGAGATGAAAATCAGTTTGAAGGTTATCCCGGGCGCCAAAAAGGATCTATGGAAAGAAGAGTCCGGCCAGATCAAAGTGTATCTCACTGCTCCAGCAGTCGACAATAAAGCCAATATCGCTTTGATCAAGTTCTTAGCCGATCATTTTAAGGTTAAACCATCCGCGGTAGAGATCCTACTGGGCTTGAAATCTAGGCAAAAAGTTGTTTTGATCATAAGCCCCTCCGGGTAGTAGTTAAGAAATAAATTTAGCCATTTTTATTAAATAATTTTCTAAGCTTATTATTTTCATGTAGTTGTGAGTAGTATTTTTCGGCAAGCGCTACCTTGAAAAGTGAAAAATATAGGGTATACTTAAAAACGTAGTCGGCAGCAAGCTCTTTTTAGCAGTTAAACGATAAAGGCAAAATCGCCGTAAGGCGATGACGCAAAGCCATGGATCCTTATTAGAGGACAGCCAGGTTACCGAAATGACAAACTTTTGTCCCCCTTAGTTTGTGGTAACTCTGTGCTGTCCCTCTAAGAGTCCACAGCAGTATGTCTGCCTACCGGCAGGCAGGGAGAGGGATATGCAAAAGTTTGTTATCATTTTGATCATCGCTTTATTTTTCAGCACCACAACATTTCCTTTACGCGCACAAATACAGCCTGGGTTTAACGTCGATCCCGCGGTCATTCGTTGGATCGATCATAATATTAGTCCGGCTACCAAACTTCCCTATAGTTTTTACATCCCTAAACAACATGAGCAGCAGATCTTTCAGCAAATGGATGATGCGGGCTTGGTCAATGGCATCATCGAACGTATGATCACTAATAAGGGCTTGGATATTTATGATGGTGCGGTGTATCAGATCGTTCAGACCATGATCGCCGGCGCGGAACACTTAAAGCAAGCTCAGCTGCCGATACAGTATTATTGGAATGGCGGTATCGGGGAAATGTGGAATGTGCGCGCCGGATATCCGATCAATCGTTATATCTATGATGCCGCAGATCCTTATCGTGTCAGTTCTGATCTTAAGGCCAAGGGCCGTCGGGGATTTGTTTTTCGCATCATCAACGCGGATGGAGAATATTTGGTCACTGATCCTAAGAACGGGCAGAAAACTTTTCAGGGATTCCCCCAAGAAGACCGTTTGCATTGGGTAGATTGGAAACCGGTGGCCGGGGAGAATGCCTGGGTGGCGATCGCGGCCATGCAGCTATATCATCAGAAATATTTTGATAAAGAAAAAGGGGTGTATATGCCTAACCCTCAAAGTGTTGAGTTAAAGCTGGCCAGGGAATTAGCCAGAGCGGCGATCATTTTACAGTCAGATTGCGGCGGTATACGCATGGCGCCCATGGGAACATTTCGGAATGTATCATCCTCGGAAGAAAAAGATTTTACCGCCACCAACTGGTGGTTTAACCATATTTCCACCGAGAACAATATTTCCTGGTATGCGGCCTTGCGTATGCTATATGCGGCCACCAATGATCCTGTTTATAAGAAAGCGATGCAAGGGATTGAAAAATATATGCTTTTTGTCTGGGATAAAGATAAAGGGTACTTTCATCAAGGGGCCTATCAAGTTTCGGGTTGGTGGAAACAAAGTACGGAGCAATTTGCGTTGGATGTGCAAACCTGGGCGATCTGTTGTTTTGGGCCGCAACAAATAGACAAATGGCTTGGGAATGGTGCATCCATGCGATTATGGCAAACGTCCAAAGCGCATGCGGGTGTTTTTAATCCCCAAGGGACGATTCAGGGAGTGGGGTATACCGATGAGCATGACCGACTTTCCGTAGAATGGACCGCAGGGGCCATCGTGGCCTTGGATGCGATCAGCAAATATTATGATAATGGTGATCAAACACTGGTGCAGCAGGTGCAAGCGGATCGATTAAGCATGCGGCAAAAGATGGAAGAATTGCGCTCTAAACTTCCGGAAGGGCAGGCGGCGTATAGTTATTCTTCAAAACGCGGGTGGATCCCTTTTGGTTGGAATTCACACGTGCCCCAGGTCATGAGCCTGGCCTCGACCGGGTGGATGGTTTTTGTGGATGCGGGTGTTAATCCTTTTCGTTTCCTGGAATGAATCCTTGTTAGTTTCGTTGACAGGTCAATAAATTTTCGTATAATCACATGCGATAACCATGTTAAGTAAAACGAGTGCTCAAGTCATCAATGCGTTGGTCGAATTAGCCAAATTACCGGAAGGTCAGTGGGCTGGGGCGAGGAGTATTGCCCAAACGATCAATGCCCCGCAAAATTATTTAGGAAAAGTACTGCAAGGTTTATGTGCTCATGGTATTGTAATTTCACAACGGGGCATGGGAGGTGGTTTTAGGTTGGCGCGCAGTCCCAAAGAAATAACGTTGTATGATGTGGTGGAGCCGATCGATAATGTGACCTTGTGGTCGGGGTGCGCGCTGGGAATGAAGAAATGTTCCGACACCGCGCCTTGCATGGTGCACGACGGATGGAAGCAAGTACGCAATGTATACTATAAGTTTTTAAAGACTACCAGTATCGCGGATCTGATGAAGAAGTAATTTTTTTTAAGCAATAAATATATAAGCACATGTGATTAGTTGTTTAGCGAAAGGATGATTATGTCGATTTGGGGATTACCGTTTCCACAAGACATTTCCACCAACGGGCATTTGATCGATGCGTTGATCCAGTATATCGATCTGGTGCTGGTTATTTTCTTTGGCATTGTGGTGGCCGCGTTAGTTTTTTTTATTATCCGGTATCGCAGCCGTCCGGGGCACAGCGCGGTTTATGACAAGGGTAATAAAATAGGAAATGTTATTTTTGCCATTTGCATGGGGCTTTTGGTTTTTTGTTCCATTGACGCGGTGATTGAACATATGTCTTTCAGAGATCTGAAGGATGTTTTCTGGAATTTTCCGCAGGGTAAAAATGTTTTAAAGATCGAAGTGATGCCGCAGCAATTTGCCTGGAACGTACGTTATGCCGGCCCGGATGGGGAATTTGCCACGGCGGATGATATTGTGGCACCGCTTAGCCAAATGCATGTTCCCGAAGGTGTTCCGGTCGTTGTGCAACTGTCTTCATTTGATGTTGTCCATTCCTTCTATGTCCCTCAAATACGCATTAAACAAGATGTGATCCCCGGCATGGTGACCACCACTTGGTTTCAATTGACCAAAACAGGCAAGTTTGAGATCGCCTGTTCCGCCTTGTGCGGTAACGGACATTATAAAATGCGCGGGATGTTGACCTCCGAGTCAAAGGAAGAGTTTGATAAGTGGTTGGCAGAACAAGCAACCCCTGCTTCATCCGGGGATGATATATGGGGTGATACAAGTTCAGGTTCGTCAGTTCCCAAGAATTGGGGCTGGAAGTGGCAAGCTAAAAGTTGATCATCAGCTTAATCAGGAGAAAATAATGTCACAGAAGAAAGAATCATTCTTATCCAAGTATGTTTTTTCAACCGATCATAAAACCATTGGCAAGCAATACCTGTTTTTTGGGATGTTCTTTTTACTCTGGGGCGGTTTACAAGCCATGATCCTGCGTTGGCAGATCGCTTATCCTGAAACAACGATCCCGATCGTAGGTCACCTGATGTTCCCAGATACAAATGGGGCATTGACACCGGATACGTATAATCAGGTTTTGACCATGCACGGCACCGTGATGTTATTCTGGGCGGTCACGCCTTTGTTAAGCGGTGCTTTCGCTAATTTCATTATTCCTTTGCAAATAGGGGCTGCGGATATGGCTTTCCCGTTTGTGAATATGTTATCGTTTTGGATATTTTTCCTGTCAGGTGTTATTTTGTTGTTATCTCATTATGGACCGGGAGGTTCAGCCGCATCTGGATGGACGGCGTATCCTCCGCTCAGTACTCCTGTCGGTGGTATTCCCGGCTGGGGGCAGGCACTTTGGGCTTTGTCATTGGTTTTAATGGGTACGGCGGTCATCATGGGTGCGCTTAATTACATCACCACCATTATCCGTTTGAGGGCGAAAGGCATGAATTACCTGCGAATGCCTTTAACCGTGTGGGGCTTGTTCCTATCTTCTATCTTAAATGCGATCTTCGTTCCGATCATTGCTGCCGGTTTGATCTTTTTATTATTGGATAATGTGTTAGGCACGCAATTCTTTGTGGCTGGACCTAAAGCTACCATCGCCGGTGGCGACCCATTATTATACCAGCATGTGTTCTGGCTATTCGGGCATCCAGAAGTATACATTCTGATCTTACCGGTGTGGGGCATTGTCTCAGATCTATTATCTACTTTTTCCCGCAAGCCGGCTTTTGGTTATCATGTGACTGTCATTTGCATGTGCATTGTGACCACCTTGAGCGGGTTGGTGTGGGGGCATCACATGTATGTCGCCGGGATGAGCCCGTTACTTGGCAAATCATTCATGTTCTTAACATTGTTGATCAGTTTACCGACCTCAATTTTCTTCTTGAATTGGTTAGGCACCATGTGGCGCGGATCCCTGCGTTTTGAAACGCCGATGCTTTTTGCTATGTCGGTTGTGTTTGTTTTCGGTCTGGGTGGTCTGACCGGTTTGTACATGGGCACTATTACCTCGGATATGTATTTGCACGATTCGATGTTCTTAGTCGGGCATTTTCATTACACGTTGGCCGCGAGTGTTTTGATGTCCTCGTTTGCCGCAACCTATTACTGGTTCCCGAAAATGTTCGGGCGTAAGATGAATCCTTTGCTGGGCAAGATCCATTTCTGGGTCACGTTCCTAGCGCTTAATTATGTATTCTTTACGATGTTAACCGTCGGCTATGCCGGCCAGCACCGCCGGTTATTCGACCCGAGTGCCTATGATTTCATCAAGCCGCTCATGGGACTGAACCGTAATATCAGCACGTTCGCTTTTATTTTAGGCGGGGTGCAGATCTTATTCTTGTTCAATTTCTTCTATTCAATGTTCAAAGGCGAGAAAGCGGGGCGCAATCCCTGGGAAGCGGCAACGCTTGAATGGACCGTTGATTATCCCGTTCCGCACGGTAATTTTAGCACACCGCCGGTGGTTAAATGCGGCCCGCATGAGTACAGCAATCCTAAGGTTAAAGGAAAAGACTGGGCCTCACAAACGGAGGAGATTCCCGCATGAGCACACTGTCTCTGACGCCGGATGGGTATAAGAAAAATACGTTCTCTTTGGGGATAACGATCGCCTTGGCCTCGTGGACCATGGTTTTCATTACCCTGCTGTGGGGCTATGTGGTCATGCGCATGCGGGTGGGTGTGTGGCTAGGGCCTTTTATGTCACCGGAGATCTTGACCGCGGCGGTTTTAAATACGTTGATCTTAGGTTTAAGTTCTTATCTGTTGCGCCGTGAGAAGTTATTTTTAAGCGTTCTTTCAGGCATGGCGTTCTTAGCCGGCCAAGTCTGCGTGTGGAAGATGGCATTCCGTCAGGGCTTGCATTGGCAGGAAAACATGGCAGGCGGTTTCTTTTATTTGCTCAGCGGTTTTCACGCATTGCACATCTTAGGCGGGCTGATCGCGCTAACGGTTTTATGGGCACGGTATCCTGTCCTCAAAGGCACATCGACGGCGCTTGGCATACGGTATTTCTGGGATTTTTTAATGATCGTTTGGGCGGCGATGTTCATTTTGATGTTTATTGTAAGGTAAGTAAATAGGGGAGATATTATGGAACAGGTTCTACAAGAAGATAAGGCTTTTAATAGTATCCCGACGGGTAAGCTGGGGATATGGATATTCCTGATCATTGACGGCTTAAGTTTCGCGGCGATATTGATCGCGGCGGCGTATTTGCGCATGAACGGCGCGCCATGGCCGCATCCGGGACAAGTATTGAATGTGCCGTTAACGGCGTTTAATACCTTCGTACTTTTAGCCAGCAGTTATACCATGATGCTGGCATTGGAGCATGTTCGCACCGGCCAGCAAAAGAAATTCATCGGTGCTTTAGGGTGGACATTGTTCCTGGGTGCTTTGTTCTTGGGTGTACAATCGTATGAATATTATAATTTTATCGCCGGGACCGAAGAAGTTAGGGCGCATCTGGCGGCGGCAGGGTTAGCGGGAAATTATTTCCGCCCGGGTACAAGTATTTACGCGGGTTGTTTTTTTGGCGCCACTGGTTTTCATGGCTTGCATGTCTTAAGTGGTTTGATCTTTATTATGTATGTGCTGGCCGGGGCCTTAAAGGGGAAATTTAATCAAGCGAATCATTTGCGTGTCGAGACCTTGACACTGTTCTGGCATTTTATTGACTTGATGTGGATGCTTGTCTTTACGGTCGTTTATTTGTTATAACATTAAAGCATGGTTCCCCTCCCTTGATGGGGGAGGGGCTAGGGGAGGGTGAAGCGCTGTGTTGACACCCCCACCTGACCTCCCCCATGAAGGGGGAGGAATACGAGGAGATGGCAATGAATACACGAAAATATCTTCATGTCGCATTGTGGTTGTTCGTCTTAACGTTGGCGGAATTGTTCGTTTTTCCGAGATTGGACATGGGCGGGATACGCACGAATTTGTTGTTGTTATTGATGACCACCAAGGCATTGATCGTGGCATTGGTTTATATGAACCTGCGCAAGGAAGGCTGGGCATTGAAAGCTGCTTTTTTCGCTCCGATCCCGGTAGCGATCTATTTTATCTATTTCATGCTATATGACGCGGCCTATGTTTGGAAATCGTAATTTTATACCTCTTTTTGCAATAGAAACTGTCCTAGCGACGATGTCGATTGCACATTTTGTTGCATGCAACGGTTTGTTCGCTTGTCTGGATAACCGCTCATATCGCAACAAGTTGCGACAATCGCCCCTTCGGGCACATTTTGCCTCTGCAAAATGCGGGTTTATCTTAGTGCTGGTGCTGGTATTTTTTGGCGCAAGTGTATGTCACGCTTGCCCTGCCTGTTTTGTATCGGCGGGTAAAGAAGCGTTCTGGCAACGGTTCTGGGCCATGGCTTTTATGGGGACGGTCCCCCTGGTTATCGCCGGGGCGGTTATTTTCAAGATCAATCGGATGATCAAGAATGAACACAAGTAGATCTCTTAAAAATGATGTCATTGTCTGGGCATTGATCATGTGCTGCGCCGCCACGATCGCTTTCGTGCTGTTGCGTCGCGACAGCCAGCGTCGATTTGGGGCAGTTTCCTATGGTGCTTTCCCGGCGTTTGATTCTAAAACAGCCAGCGGGGATGTATTTAACGCGCATGGCCTTAAAAGCCATGTATGGGCGGTATTGCGTGTTAAGGCAGCCGGATCACAAGCAATATTAAAACAGATCTATGATGTGCAGCATATGACTGTATCGGGGAAAAGATATATGAATGTCTTGACCTTTGGGGCTGATCCGCAGGTCTTAGCAATTCCCGTCAATCGTTTCCATTACAAAATGCTGGACATAAGCCCGGCTGTTGATCAGGCCTTTATCCAGGCGGGCGCTAAGAAAGATGGTCAGGTATTGCTGCTCGATCAATCCTCGGTCATCCGCGGCGTTTACGATCTGACATCCCCCGACGATTTCCGCAGTTTCCGCCAAGACGTAAGCCGTTTACTTTAGTAGTTATTAAGCGCCTCTGATTTATAGAGTGTAATACCAAAATAGAATTGTCCTAATTCACCAAAATAAGAATGTCCTAGTTGTAAGATGATCCAAGCGCAAAGCAAGGAGGCGTATGGATCAAGACAAGGATGTTTTTATGATGAGTCGCAAAGAGATCAAGCGTTATC
>JANNCL010000213.1:0-5482 GCA_031386565.1 Candidatus Omnitrophota bacterium | reverse complement strand
ATATTGACAAATAATAAAACATTTTATGAGCGCCTGCTGCAGTTACGGACACACGGGATCACCAAGGTAAGCGCGCAGTTGCAGCATCCGAATGAAGGCGGCTGGTATCATGAAATGCAAAGCCTTGGTTTTAATTATCGCCTCTCTGATATTCAATGTGCTTTGGGCTTAAGCCAGCTGGGCAAATTACCTAAGTTCATCGCGGCCCGCCGTAAGATTGCTGCTTTATATGACAAGGCTCTTAAGGATAATCCTTATGTGGACGTTCTTGTTGAAGCAAAGCACAGGGTGTGCGCGTATCATCTTTACCCCATTCTTTTAAAGACCAAAGTGGCTGCTCACCGCAAAGCTATTTTTGAAGATCTGCGAGAGGCCGGCATTGGTGTGCAAGTGCATTATATCCCTGCTTATTGGCATCCGTATTATCAAGGGCTGGGATACCGCCGGGGCTTGAATCCTAATGCCGAGGCATTTTATCGCCGCGAGATCAGTTTGCCTATTTTTGCCGATTTTAAAATCATGGATACGGCGAGGGTTATCAAAACTTTGTTAAGCATTTTGGATCGATATTCGGCATGACTCAATATCGCCCTGTTTATATAGAACAATTGACGTCTTTTTCTTTGCTGGCGGCCGTTTGCCTAGGAGGATGGCAGGCACAATTCTTTTATGGGACGGCCACACTTACTTCTAAAAATTTAGCAAAACGGTTATATGACTTAAAATTCCTTAAATATATTCCGCAAGAGTTTGTTTTTTCGTACGGGGATATGCGGGATCCAGAAGGGTATCATCTTTTTGAAAAGATCAATAGGGACTTGATCACGCTTGCTTCACAGTCGGCGGACAGCATTGCCCCGGGTTTTTATAAAGATCTTGGGTCTATCTGTGATCAGAAGCGTCTTAATTTATTCTTTTATAAAGTTGTTGCCGATCGGATGCATAATACGCTCATTTTTTTGCATGCGCTGTACTTACGGGAAGGGAATGATGCGTTGTGTGTGCTGCCGTTAAGTGCTTGGGCCAGAGTGCTAAGAAAATATGGCGCAGCGATGGGTTTGAGGGTGAGTATTGTTCCAAGTTTCGCACATCATCCGTTTTTACAGCGATTAAAGAAAAGGGTAGTGAAAAAGGGGACGGCAATAACCGAGGCATCAAATGTTCAGACTAATGCGCAGCCGACACCAACAGCTTTGATCGGCGCATGTTATAACGGAAGAACATTGGGGGGCGACCCATCGAAACGCAATGAGCTTTTTTGGCTGAAACATGGCGAGATCGATCCAAAGGATGTCCTTTTGTATTTTCAGCGTAAAGAAGTGCCGCCGACATCTTCCGGAGTTGAAAGCATGCAGACCGCTGGTGTTCATATGACTTCTTTTTTCCCGCTCTACAATAATGTCCCGTTGTATGAACCAAGTCCGGCTTATACGCGCAGTTTAAATGTTTTGATAAGCAAGGTTATTTTTGCCTGGATAAAGTCGTGGCTGGACTTTAAACCGGTTGATATTTTTTTTGTTGAACGCATGGGATGGTTCATCCGCACCTATACGTTATGGGAGGATTTTTTTAAAAAAACAGGGATCAAGATCAATCTCTATGGGGATTATATGAATCCCGCGCATATCGCGATCAATCAGGCTTTACGCGCGCAGGGCGGTATTAATGTTGTCTATCAATGGTCGCATTTGCATTTTCATTCCGCGGCATTGGCGCTTGATACGGATGTGTTTTATGCGTTTAGTAATGCCTATAGACCTTATATGGAAAAGAACCGCTCTATCATTAAAGAATATGTCGCTGCCGGTTATCCTTGGGATATGGGCTCTTGGGAAATGAAGATCTCCGCAAGGCATTTAAGGGATGACTTGACAATAAAGGGTGCGACATTCATTGTCTGTTATTTGGATGAGAATTCTAGCGACGATAAATATTCCATCATTGCGCATCAAAGGGCTAGGTCAATATACGCGTTTCTGTTAACGCGCGTTCTGGAAGATATAACACTAGGCTTGATCTTAAAACCGGGCTATATTCATGATTTTAATGAACGGATCGCTGATCATTTAAAAGAATTATTCGCATCGGCAGCGGCTACAGGGCGTTTAAAGATCATCGGCGACGGACATTTCAAGACAGATACCCTGCCGGCGGAAGCCTCCAGTGCGGCTGATGTCACGATCGGCCTGCTGCTGTCAGGCACCGCAGTACTTGAGGCGGTATTAACGGGTGCAAAAGCGGTGTTCCTGGATCTGGAAGGTTTGGGGTACAAGGATATTTATCAGTGGGGCAGGGGAAGCGTTGTGTTTGAAAGCTGTGCGTTGCTATGGGAAGCGCTTTGCTGTTACCGTGACGATCCTAAGGGTTTTAGTGAATTTGGCGACCTTAGCCAATGGGTCGAAGACCAAAAGAGTTATGCAGATTCATGCGGGGCTGACCGTATCGCTGCCCATATCGCCAAAGAATGCAGGCATTATAGAAAGGATGCCCATGCCGTCTAAAGAGCAGGTCATTCAGGAACAGGGTTATTTTTTTCCGTATCATTATTTGGACCTTAAATCGGACGAGCATCGTTTTTTCCTGCATCTTGAATATTTAGGGTATTTGCGGCTGGTTAAAAAGCTCATTGAGCCGTTCACAGGACAGCGTGTCCTTGATGCCGGATGCGGGGATGGGCGGTTCTGTTTTGAAATGTGCAAAGAGAATGTAAAGCTTGTCGGCATTGATTATTCACCGGCAGCTATTGCGTGGGCTAAACTGTTCAACCCAGGCGTTGAATTCTACGCTCAAGATCTTAAAGATCTGAATGTGGCTTCGGCGTTTGATGTGATCTGTTTTATTGAAACACTCGAGCATATCATTCCGGATCAAATACCCTCTGTATTGGCTTTGCTGGCGCAACGCCTGAAAACGGATGGTAAATTGATCATCACCGTGCCATCGGTTAAAATGCCCTTGATCGCTAAACACTACCAGCATTTTAGCGTCGAATCATTGACTAAAGCGTTGGAAGGGCATTTTACAGTCGAACATGTTTACGGGACTACAGTGAGCACCTGGAGAACGAAGTTGTTTTATGTGATGCTGGAGTTTGCCGGATTGTTCTTTTGCTTAAGGCGCCGTATGAAAGGGATCGACTGGGCTTTTCTTTTTCTGGAAGATTATTTTTATCGGAATTTTCAAACAGGGGATATCCGGGATGCGAAAAGGATCGTTGCTGTATGTAAAAAGGTGAGCCAGTGATCCGGATCGTCAGCACGTACATGCTGCCCAAGCTCTTGAGCTACGGGCTAAATTTTCTGATGATCCCGATCCTCACGCGCATCTTATCGCCCGCGGATTTTGGGGTAGTGGCATTGGCGTGGGCGGTGCACAATACTTTGGCCGGCATATGCACGTTAGGGATACCCGGGGCTGTCAGCCGTTATTTCTTTGAATACCGCAATGATCAAACGAAGCTGGCAGCATTGATCGTATCGGCAAGGATCATGATGTATGTGTTGTTCCCTTTCTGGCTGGTGGTGATCTTCATCTGGTGCAGGCCGATCGCAGCATTAGTCGGTGTCGGGCCGCAATATGCGGATGCGTTCTTTTGGACTTTTGTGGCGGCCTATTTGAACCAGATCACCGGTTTTTATCTGAATTTATTTCAGAACATGGAACGCGCATTTTCGTACAGCCTGTGGTTGAGTGTTCAGACTGTGGTCACCGTTGTCCTGACATTGTTTGCTGTGACCGTTTGGCACATGTCCTATATGGGCATGATCTACGGTTCGTTAGCCGGTGCTTTAGCGGCATGCGTGGGGGCTTCCTGGCAAATGCGCGGTTTTGACAACGGGCGCTGGAATGAAGGGATCGCGCGGGAAAATGTGATCTACGGCTTGTCTGTCACTCCTAAGGCCTTGTCCAGTTTTGTGAACCGTTTTTTTGATAAGTACATGCTTAATAATATTCTGTCTTTAAGTGTGGTGGGTATTTACAATGTCGGCCAAAGTTTTATCAATGCCGTATCGGCAGGCGTAACGTCCATTCAATCAGCGTTTCAGCCCCGGTGGTTCAAAGAGGTTTTTGATGATCCCGAGGGGGCACGTGTAAAGGTCGGGCGCATGTTCACGTTCTTTTCCTATCTTTGCATGCTGCCGATGTTATTAGCAGTGGTATTGGCACGTCCGGTCATCGGCATCATGCTGCCCAAAGCGTATCATGACCTGATCGTGATCGCCGCGATCTTGATGCTGGGTTTAGCCGCGCAGTTATTCGGGATGTTCGTCGGAGTTCAGTATGCGTATGCGAAGAAAGCTTATTTGATCTTTCCTTTGACCATTGCGGGGACGGTCATTAATGTGGGGGCGAATGTGCTGCTGATCCCGCACTGGGGGATCGTTGGCGCTGCCTGGTCAGGAGTCATTGGCAGTTATGTGACGAACTTATTGGCTGTTTTTGTTGGACAGCGCGTGTATCACATTATTTATCCATGGAAGATCCTAGTGATGATGCATCTATTGTTATGGTTGGCAGTAATGGGTGTTTATTGCGCCAACTGGCCGGTATTAGCGGGAGTAACGATCGTGTTCGTTTACGCGGGTTTCCAGTGGGGGATATGGGATCAATTAAAGGAGGTGCGTTCATGAACATCACCATGTCGTGCGGCGGCGGAACTTTAAGGGTTTTTCATTTGGCCGCGGGCTTGGTCAAGCGCGGGCTGCTGAAGGATATGTATGTGCCGTATTACAGTCCTAAATATCCGTTCTTAAGGCGGTATTTAGGTTATCCCGATGACGGGCAGGTCCTTCCGTTCGACCGGGTGCATTCTAATTTAGCGGCGGCCATCGGATATCGCTTCATTGATAAATTGCGCCTCGATAAGGCATTTGGTTTTGAGAACCGTTTTGCCACCTGGGATTTCATTGACCGCTGTGTTGCCGCAAGGCTTAAAGCCGGCAGCGATGTGGTCTGGGCGGAATCCGTGCTGGCCCTGCACACCTTCAAGAAAGCGAAACAATACGGCGCGATAACAATATTGGACAGGCCTAACTGCCATATCCGCTATCAGCGCGATATTGTCGAGCAGGAATATGCGCTCTTAGGGATGAAACGCGCTTACAATTCACCGCAGGCCGTTGCCAAAGGCGAGGCAGAATATGCCCAGGCTGATTATATCGCGGTGCTGTCATCTTTTGTCAAACGTTCTTTTATTGCCCAGGGTGTACCGGAAAAGAAATTGCTTTTATTACCGTCGGGTGTCAATTTAACCGATTTTAAACCGGTGCTGAAAGAAGATAAAAAGTTCAGGATCATTTATTGCGGGTATGCGTGCGTTAAAAAAGGTGTTCATTATTTATTGCAGGCATTAGAAGCCTTGAATCTGCCGGATTATGAATTATGGCTGATCGGGAAGGTTGATGATGATTTCAAACCGATCCTGAAGCGTTCAAGAGTGACCTATAAGAATTTCGGCTATGTGCCTCATTTGCAGTTAAGC
>JANNCL010000207.1:0-2917 GCA_031386565.1 Candidatus Omnitrophota bacterium | reverse complement strand
CAGATGGCGCCTCAATAAGCACGCTAACACCTTCTGCTTGCGGTACTGATCTTCGCAAAGCAGCAACAATGATCGACGTAAGATCGTTTCGGATATCAGCATACATGTGGAAATTTATCGTTTAACTTTGGGAGCGTCCTGCCATAAATGCTCCAAACCGTAAAAATCTCTGGCCTCAGGTTCAAACATATGGGCGACTACATCACCCAGATCGATCAACATCCACGACCCCTCAGGCGTTCCATCACTACGTAAAGAAGCTGAGGATAAGCCCATGTTCTTATTCTTATTCCTGGCATAGGCTTTGATCCCCAGCTCTTTCAAACCATCTTCAATTCCTTCAGCAATAGACCTTACATG
Organism: Candidatus Omnitrophota bacterium; assembly: GCA_031386565.1. Taxonomy (GTDB): domain Bacteria; phylum Omnitrophota; class Gorgyraeia; order Zapsychrales; family Fredricksoniimonadaceae; genus JACQQW01. The sequence continues at coordinate 2,557 of JANNCL010000207.1, read as the reverse complement.
CCGATCTGATGTCCCCGTGCATATAACAAAAAAATCACAGAAATTGACCAAACCACGCATATCAAGGATAACAATATCTAGTGCTTTGATATCTTCAACCAAACTAGCTACTTTTTTAGCTAATTGTCTTGAGTTTAATGCTTTAGTACGGATAGATTAAGCTCCCAATTACTTTTTCTTTAATTTGGTTGCTTGATCTTTGCTTAAAACGCGCCAGCATTCATGCGGGCCTTTAGGGGATTTGGCTACGGCAAAGAAACGGCCAGATTTTTCTCTCACTGCGTATTCATCAGTCTCAAATTTGGCTTTGGTTTTCACATCGTAGAAAGATAATTTGTCCATCCAACCCTCCTTAAAAATGTTAAAGTTAAAAAACTTGCCTTGAGTCTAATTGATAAATTACACCTTGTCAACAAGCGTTTTGAGTTGTTTTTGCTGCGGCTCCGTCATAGGGCCAATGATGGCCATATTCACGCGTTTTGGATCCAATACAATCTTAGCGACGCGGATAATATCCCTGATCTGGACTTTGGTGATCTTGTCGATAACCTGCTGCGGGCTCTTGGCCGTGTCATTACTTAAAACAACCGCCCCCATCCAGATCATATGGTCCATTGTATCCTCTAGCCCCAAAGAGAATTGGCCGATATAATAATCCTTAGCACGCTTAAACTCATCGGCGTTAACGCCCTTTGCGATCCCGGAAATGACTTTCAGGATCAATTCTACTGCCGGAACGATCTTATTATTATCGACACCGGCCCGGACCATGAAAACCCCTGTGTCATCAAGACTTTTAAGTCCCGAATTGACTGAATACGCAAGTCCGCGTTTCTCCCGCACCTCATTGAATAGTCGGCTGGACATATTCCCGCCTAAAATAATACTTAACATCGCTAAAGCATAATAATCCGGATGATTGGTCTCATAAGCTAAATAACCAAGGGCCAAATGCATTTGCTCTGTTTCTTTATAATACAGATTGACCGCCGGTCTAAGTTGGTCTTTTCGTGCCGGCAAATAGGTCACTGCCTGGGTTGGTCTCAAGCGATGGAGTTTCTTCCTGACCAATCGCACCAGATCATCATGTTTAACATTACCGCAGGCCGATACAACAATATTCTGTGCACAATATAAACGCTGATGGAATTCTTTAAGGTCAGCTACATCCATTTCTGAGACCGTTTTCATGTTCCCAGCCAAACTTTTCCCCAATGGATGATCAGGCCATAGCAGGGCTTCTAACAATTCACCGACATAATATTGCGGGAGATCATGATACATCTTGATCTCTTCCAGAATAACCGTCTTTTCTTTCTCCATGTCTTTCTTGATAATTTTCGGAAAAACACTGATATCGGATAAGACATCAAAAGTTTGCGCTAAATAACGAGCAGGTACTTTCGCGTAATAACAGGTCTCTTCCTCGCCTGTAAAAGCATTTAAAGCACCACCGACACCTTCCACAAGCTGCTTAACCTCTTCGCAGGAATATTTCTGACTACCTTTAAAAGCCATGTGTTCCAAAAAGTGGGCCGCCCCCTTATTCCCATCCTGCTCATATCGGCCGCCAGCGGCAAACCAAACACCAATAGAAACACTATCCCTGTCTTTTAACTCCTGGGTAACAATCCGTATCTTATTAGGTAAAACCGTGATCTTTCTCATTTTTTCAACCCTTTGGTTAAGCTGGCAACATAGGCAGAAACAATATGAACAAGATCTTTGTCATTGGCATGTTCCGCGATCTTTTTGACGATCGTACTGCCAACGATCACACCGTCTGCGATCTTGGAAATATCCTGTACTTGCTGGGCTGTTGATATGCCGAAACCCGCACATATCGGTTTATGAATAAATTTTTTAGCATGAAGTACCGCTTTGATGACATTGGTTGACACTGCTTGCGCATTGCCAGTCACCCCCGTTAAGGCCACATAATAAATAAACCCGGTAGATGCTTGGGCATTGGCCTTTATACGTTGATCTTCAGAAGTGGGCGCTATAAAGAACACCATGGAAATATCGAACAAATGACATAATTTCCTTAGATTGATCGCTTCTTCCGGAGGTAGATCGGGGATGATCAACCCGTCAATTCCTATTTGGGAGCATGTTTTAATGAACTTTTCTTCTCCTAAATGGAAAATAGGATTGTAATAGGTCATGAAAAGCAGCGGTATTTGTGTCTTTTGACGAACCTTCCTAACCATCTCAAATATCTTAGTAATGGTTGCACCATTATCCAAGGCCCTCTTTGAAGCAGCTTGAATGGTCGGGCCGTCAGACATAGGATCGGAGAAAGGAATGCCTATCTCAATTATGTCCACACCTGCTTTCTCAAGCCCCAGGATGATATCTCCTGTTAACTCAACAGAGGGGTCACCGGCTGTCACATAAGCAATAAATGCCTTGCGATGCTGTGCTTTTAGATCCTTGAATTTTTGGTCTATGCGGTTTAACATTAGATGTATTTCGCGATCTGGTTCATGTCCTTATCGCCCCGCCCTGATAAACAAACAATAACGGAAGCGTTCTTTTTGATGGTTTTGGCCAG
>JANNCL010000179.1:0-2529 GCA_031386565.1 Candidatus Omnitrophota bacterium | reverse complement strand
CCCGTGGTTATATGGCCGATGATCCAAGCATGCCAAGATTTTTTGCTTATTTAAGCTTATTTGCTTTCTCCATGATCGGTATTGTTCTCTCCAATAACTTCATTCAATTATTCATGTTCTGGGAATTGGTGGGATTAAGTTCATATCTGCTTATTGGTTTTGGGTATCAAAAACCATCTGCGGCAGATGCCGGGGTAAAAGCCTTCATGGTCAACCGTTTGGCTGATTTTGGCTTCCTTTGCGGCATTCTTTTATTATGGAGTTTATCCGATGTCGGAAACGGCCGCAGTTTCCAACTAACAGACCTTTCCATGGCAGTTTCTCACATAGACCCCCATTTATTGACCATTGTTGGCTTATTGCTTTTCTGCGGAGTTATTGGTAAATCCGCGCAAGTTCCATTGCATGTATGGCTGGCAGATGCTATGGAAGGGCCGACACCTGTTAGCGCATTGATCCATGCCGCCACCATGGTGGCAGCCGGTGTTTATCTCCTTGCACGTACTTTCTTCATTTTTGAGCCCCTTACAGCAGCGCTCAATGTCATTGCCTATGTCGGCGGTATCACCGCGCTCATGGCGGCAACACTAGCCATTGTTGAGAACGATATTAAACGCATCCTTGCTTACTCGACTCTCAGCCAACTAGGTCTGATGGTCATGGCCTTAGGATTAGCCGGTCCTATGCCCGGTATGTATCATTTAACAACACACGCTTTTTTCAAAGCCCTACTTTTCTTAGGTGCCGGTAGCGTCATTTATGGGCTGCACCATGAACAAAATATATGGAAAATGCGCGGTCTCTTAAAAACAATGCCTGTCACCGGTATTACCTTTCTGATCGGGACCCTGGCCCTTTGCGGCATATGGCCTTTAAGCGGTTTTTGGAGCAAAGATGAGATCTTAGCATTAGCTTTTGATCATAACAAAATTTTATACGGCATCGCGACATTTGCTTCAGCTTTAACCTCTTTTTATATGGGCCGACTATTCTGGATAGCTTTTTGGGGCGAACCATCCCAGGACGATCATGCCCATGAATCACCCGCTATCATGACATTCCCCTTGATCTTCTTGGCTATTTTATCGGTGATCGGCGGATTTATCGGTATCCCGCATTTCTTATACCCTGAAGGTGAACACCCGCATTTGAATTTGACGGTTGCTTTACTATCATCGGTTGCCGGGTTACTTGGACTTGTTGTTTCCTTCGTTATGTACAGCAAAAAACCTTCCGTAGATCCACTAGAAACAAAACTAGGCGGATTTTATCACGTCTTAAGAAATAAGTATTATTTCGATGTTGCTTACACCTGGTATGTCGATCGCGTGCAGCAAACAGCTGCCGTGATGTTATCCTGGTTTGAAAAAATATTCATTGAACGTTTAGGCGTTCATGGTTTAACAAATACTGCTGAAATTACCGGTAAATTGCTCCGTACTCTTCAAACAGGCATGGTTCAACTTTATGCACTCGTCTTCGTTCTTGGTGTCATTGTCATTTACTCTTTATTGGTCATAAAATTATGATACTCCCAGACCTTTCTTATTTATTAGCGCTACCGGCCATTGGACTGATCCTATTATTTTGCGTTCCATCTAATAATGCATCCATGATCCGGCAGATCGCGATCGCGGCCATCACCCTCCCATTTCTTTTGGCTGTTTGGGTCTTTGCAGCGTATGATCAAACACGCGGTGGTTACCAATTCATTGAGAATGTTCCCTGGGTTGAGCCTTTCGGCATCTCTTACCACCTGGGCGTTGACGGTATTAATTCCTTGATGCTGCTCCTTTTGGGTGCTGTTTCATTTGCTGCTGTTTTTATAAGCCGTTCCATCAAGAACCGTGTTAAAGAATATTACATCCTGTTATTGATCACCGTGATCGGCACCTACGGAGCATTCCTGTCCTTAGATGTTTTTTTCTTTTACTTCTTCCATGAAATTGCCGCTATCCCTGTTTTCCTAATGATGGCGATCTGGGGATCAGGAAACCGCGAATATGCTGCGATGAAATTAACGTTGTATTTGATCGCCGGTGCGGCCTTGGCATTGGTTGGTTTGATCGCACTTTATCTTACAACTGGTTTACATACCTTTGATCTGGTGCAGATCCAACAGCACTTAGTTCTCAATCCTTTGCCCATAGCGGTGCAAAACTGGATTTTTCCGTTAATAGTATTTGGTTTTGGCATCACGCTCACACTCTGGCCTTTTCATACCTGGGCTCCAGAAGGTTATGCATCAGCCCCGACCGCGATCAGCATGCTGCACGCTGGTGTACTTAAGAAAATGGGCGCTTATGCGATCATCCGTTTTGCCTTACAATTAATGCCTGACGCGGCACATCACTGGATGCCGATCATTGCCGCTCTGGCAGTGGTCAACATCATCTTTTGCGGCCTGGTCGCACTTACCCAACGTGATATAAAATATATTCTGGGTTATTCCAGTTGTAGCCATATGGGCTATATATTACTTGGCCTTGCCTGTTTTAATATCATCGGCTTAAACGGCGTGGTCTTATT
>JANNCL010000177.1:0-3647 GCA_031386565.1 Candidatus Omnitrophota bacterium | reverse complement strand
ACGAATAAACGTCTGTCCCAAGCTAAAAAAGCGCTTAAGGATGCCAAAGAAAATGGTGTGGGTATTTATGTTAAAAAAGAATTCCAGGACTTCCCACAACCGTCTTGGGATTCTTATAACTTTGCAGATCCGGTCGTACAGATCGCGCGGCGATATTTTGAAGGGGATATATTAAATCAATTAAAGAAAGGGAAATCCCTTGAGTGGGTTCTGAAGAGAAATTTTGAAGGTTACAATATATGGAGAAAACAGCAAAAGATCACGGAAGACTATGTCCCGACCATCGAAGATCTTTGGATCTCTGTTTTGATCTGGAAAGATGCCGATATATTCAGAAATAATAATGATTTTATGTTTTACTTGTTCCATAAGGCTTACACGGCGCGTAACCAGGGGCAAAGTTTAGGAGAGCTTAGCGGATTTGTTCGAAAAGAAGTGCGGAGATGGAGCAAGCTCTTAGAGTATCAATCTCATCTTTTTCAAAGTTTTAAAGCAGGGATTGTTCGCAATGTTTTGCCGCCGGATCTCTTTTTAAATTATTACGATATTGGCGATATGTTTAGATCGCCTGATTTTATAAGTTGGTATGATTCACTTGGATTTACATTAGATGGAAATATGGATGCTCGGGATGCAATTTATGAACCCTTCACGCAGAAGCTCTATGAAAAAGTTAAAGCTTTAGTAGATGCTATCAAAGAATTAGCCAAGGGCAAAGATCTTGATCTGACCAGAAAAAAAGTTACCGGGCTTGAGCAGTACAACGATTACAAGGATTTCTGGTGGAATGCTGTACAGAACGGGAAGTACAAAATTGACAATGATGCACAAGCCAATGCCAAGATCAATGGCAAGCCGTTGATCTTGAAGACCGCATCCGACGGAACGCAATGGAACGGTCCTTTGCCGGGATTTATCCGGCGCATCAAATCCAATGCGCAATATCTTCGTAATCATTTTAAACAAATTACGTACGCGACGCTTACCACAACCACGACCGGTATTGTTCTGGCTGCCGCAGGCGGGTATATTTCAGTCATCACCGCTGGAATTTTGATCGCGGCGAGTTTGCCGGCTGCCAAAATGACATATACGGTACTAAAATTCTTTCTGGACATACGTTTAAATAAAAAATCTTTTAAAGATATGCCTAAGCATTATGAGGGGACGGAAATGAGAAAGACCACGTTTAAAGAAAAGCTCTTTAGGAACGGTCTTGGGTTCTCAGCATTGGCGACAACGGTCATGATCACGGGAGCGCTGGTCAAGAATTTCTTAATACCATTCTCAATTCATGTGAGCGGACATTATTATCCGTCTATTTTTTCCTATACATCTCCTTTTGACATGAACTTCTTGATCCTGGGCGCTTTCTTGAGTGTGTGTATGCCGTTAATATCGTTGATCCCAAGGATATCATATTTTATCGTAGGTACTATTTTTGGTCATTTGTTACAAGCCAATCAAGGGGTGGGGATGGTTCGATCCCCTGATGAGGTCAAGGCATTGCATCAACAAGGGGTTTTGTCAGACCTTATTGATGTTAAATTATTACCAAGAAGAGGGGCGGGCATGTCCGCGGATGAGATCAAACGGGGAAAGAATCTCTTTTTGAACGGATATATTTTAAAAGAAATGCGCGCGCGCAGCGATATTTCGGATGAAGAAATGCGTAAAGCAGCAAATGGCGATCTGACCCAGTTCGAGTTAAAAGAAGTGCAGGATAGGATCGTTGTTTTTGTGGATAATTTATTGAAAGCCCCGGATATGGCGGATCCGGACGAGATGGATCCGTTCACCGTAATGATCCCTGTTCTTTTTGAAGATCTTATTTATTCACTCAGAGCTAATGGTGAAAAAACAGCATTAGAGCATGAGGTTTACCAGGGATATACTAATTTGAATAAATATATTGAACACAATCGTCAGAGTTATTTGAATTTGATCGAAAGGCTGCAGCGAGAACATAATGAATGGAAACAGGGTGCCGTCACTCAGGAGGACATTGCCAAGATAGAACGATTGCTGCATAGCAATGGATCGATCGGGGAAATATCCCCGCAAGCGGAAATGGAAGTGCGTTTATGGGCATCCTATAAAGGCCAGCCCTTTGTTAGAACATTGGATGGGGTGATGAATCTGGTCCGTTTGAAGAGAATTTTATATCAGATCAAGTATCCTGAATTAGAGAAAAGTGAAAATAAGCCGATCCTGGAGAATAAAATTCAGGATTCTATACAGATCTTATGGGGATATCAAGTATGGGGTGATATTCAGGCTGCGGATGACAAAGAGCCGACCCGGGTACTGAGACGAATGGACACCCTATTCTTGTTGAGAAAGTATTATGAAGAGTTGGGTGTTAAGATCGAATTGGCGTCTTTACAGCAAGTCGGAGGCATTCATTATAAAGTCCTCTCTGCGTATAATCCTGATACGGACATGATCGAGGATGTTTGGCGCAAAGAAATGACAGAATTTTCACCTTTTATCGGCGAAGGAAAAGGTGCCAATCACATGGCAGCGTCGACTTTTACGCGCTTTGGCCGGGTCAAAACAATTGATGTGAATCAAGATATAGCTCCTGAGCAAGCGCCGGGTATTTTAATGGCCATTGATGAGATCCGTAAGGATGATGACCTTGATCTTGTTACCGAACCGGAACAGATCGGAACAAAATATAATACGCAGGATAGCTATACGAACTTTATCATGGATAGGTCGTTCCAAACACACATTAAGGCATTGTTAGCGGCAGCATTAGATGCATTCAATCACGGGCACCCGGATACTTGGAGAACATCCTCTGTTCGCCAGCATGGTGGTTTTTCTGATCTTAATTTGGTTTCGGAAGATTTTACCGGAGCTGAAAAGCGGGTTGAGCGGGGGTTGAAAAGTAAAAGGGTGGTGTATGCCACGATCTTTAAGTTCAGGGAAATAGCTTTAAACTTAGTGATGCTTTTAGTCGGTAAATTCGCGGAAGGCAGCGGTCAAAGATCGCAATACCGCCTTGCTGCCGATCTAGATCAGCGTTTGGGGATATTTGCTGGTGCGGCCGTTTCTATGTGGGGCCCCAATTATTACAAGCTTGAGTCTGTAGCTAAAAAATTTCTCATGAATTATGTGGTTGTAACGATGTTTTTGGGTATTAGCCCTTTTACTGCTTTAGCATATGCTTCCGTTTTAACATTGGTGGGGATATTTGTTTTTGGCCAAGCCATCGTTTTGGTTGCTATTGGACAGATGTATTTAGACTACGGGGCAAGAGGTTTAAAAGAATTTGCCAAGAATTTTCCGGGGGTTGTGGCTAATAGTATTTCGATATTATTTACTCAGGCTTTGGGTTTTGATAATGGTTCACAAAGAAAAGCTGGCTATGCCGCTTCAGGACGTTCGATCTCCCCGTTATTTTTATGGTTCTCAGATAAACTAAAAACATATAATGAAAGTCATTATATACCGGGTTTGATCATGTCCGGTCTGGCGTTGCTCTCAATTGCTATATGGAGGAATATTACTTTGGTCAATTCTGCTCCGTTATTTCTTCCTTGGCTGATCGCGTTGATCGTGCCCTCTAGGATCAATACATATAAGAATTTTTCGATACAACTTCCGGAATTTTTCAGGAGAAAAGATGCAAAAGAAAA
>JANNCL010000222.1:0-8673 GCA_031386565.1 Candidatus Omnitrophota bacterium | reverse complement strand
CCCGAGATCCTTCAGGATCATCCCGGTGATTGCCCTAAATGCGGTATGCCTTTGGAAGCATTGACTCCTTCAGGTCATGAGAATGAAGATCGCAAAGAGATCGATTCTCTTTCCCGCAAATTGATCGTTGGGCTGGTATTTACCGTGCCGTTGATCGTGTTGGTTGTTGGTGATATGTTTCCCGCTATTCATGTGGAGGCAATGATCCCGCAATCGTGGATCCCTTTGATCCAGCTTATCCTGGCGACACCAGTGGTGTTGTGGGTGGGGGGAATATTCTTTGCCAAAGCCTGGCGATCGATGGTCAATCGAAGCTTGAATATGTTCACGTTGATCGCGCTCGGCGTGGGCGCGGCGTATGGTTACAGTACAGCCGCGGTGTTGTTCCCTCAAATATTTCCAGAGTCTTTAAAGAATATGGGTCGTATTGACCTTTATTTTGAGGCCGCCGCCGCCATCACCGTGCTGGTTGTTTTAGGCCAGCTGTTGGAGGCCAAAGCCCGCAGTAAAACAGGGCAAGCGCTCAAAGCATTGCTGGGACTATCCGCAAAGGACGCGCATCGTCTGCGTGAGGGGAAAGAAGAGAATGTAGCGATCGATGTTATCGAAAAAGGCGATCTGCTGCGTGTTCGTCCGGGAGAAAAGATCCCGCTCGACGGCATTATTGTTGAGGGGAAAAGCAGCGTTGACGAATCGATGATCTCCGGAGAGTCGATGCCGGTTGAAAAGGTTGCGGGGAACCGCGTCATTGGGGCAACGGTTAATCAAACCGGTACTTTTGTCATGAGGACAGAAAGAATCGGAGCGGAAACTTTGCTGGCGCAGATTGTTCATATGGTAGGTGAAGCCCAGCGCAGTCGCGCGCCGATCCAGCAAATGGCGGATCGGGTATCAGGGTATTTTGTCCCAGTCGTTGTTCTGGCTTCTGCGGTGACATTCATTGTTTGGTCCTTTTGGGGAGCAGAGCCAAGATTGGCTCATGCTTTTGTCAATGCCATCGCGGTATTGATCATTGCCTGTCCTTGTGCCCTGGGACTTGCTACGCCGGTATCGATCATGGTAGGCATTGGCAGGGGCGCTAAAGCGGGGATCTTGATCAAGAATGCGGAAGCGATCGAGAAGGCGGCCAAGGTCACGCATGTGTTGACCGATAAGACAGGCACATTGACCGAAGGTAAGCCCAAGGTGATCTCCGTCATGACTGTTCAAGGGACAACCGTGGAAAGCCTTATCAGCAGGGCGGCAGCATTAGAAGCGAGCAGCGAGCATCCTTTGGCAAGGGCCATACTGGAGCATGCGAAAGCAAAGAATATAACATTTGCGACGGTTGAGAATTTTGATTCTGTCACTGGCGGCGGCATTAAAGGGCGATTAAATGGCGAGGATATTATTTTAGGCAAACAGAAATTTTTGGAGGATCAAAAGATCGTCTTGCCGCAGGCGCTCTTGCAGGAAGCACAGCAAATGCAGTCTAAGGCGCAAACGGTTGTTTGGGTGGCGGTTAATCAACAGGTTCTTGGTATTTTAGGGATCGCTGATCCAGTCAAGAAAACAACGCGCGCCGCCATTGATGCGCTGCATGCCATGGGCATCAAGGTTGTTATGTTAACGGGCGATAATAAGGAAACCGCGGCGGTGATCGCCAGGGAGATAAATATTGATGATGTACGTTCAGAGCTGGAACCTAAGCGCAAACAAGAAATTGTTAAAGAATTCAAAGCGCAGGGGGCGGTGGTGATGATGGCCGGCGACGGTATTAATGATGCGCCGGCGTTAGCTGAGGCAGAGGTCGGGGTGGCGATGGGCACCGGTACGGATGCGGCGATCGAAAGCGCGGGGATGACGCTTGTCAAAGGTGATCTGATGGGGATCGTTAAGGCCCTGCATTTAAGCCGTGCGGTCATGGGGAATATCCGACAGAATCTATTTTTTGCTTTTATTTATAATGCCGTCGGAATTCCTATTGCGGCGGGGATCTTATTCCCGTTCACAGGACTGTTATTGAGCCCCGTCTTAGCCGGCGCGGCCATGTCGTTTAGCTCGGTGAGCGTTATTACCAATGCGTTAAGATTACGAAATGTAAGATTATAAGAGGGCGGATATAATAACTATAAGCGCTTGCCTTTTAAGTGTTGTTTTTTTATACTGAAAGGAAGATGAGAGCACGCACTCTATGAAAAAATATTTCTGGCCCAATCGCCTCTTTACGTGGCGGGACCTGGTCATCACGCCCCTGATCGAAGGGGCATTGTTGTTTGTGTCGTTTCAAGTGGGCGCTTCGACCTATCGCGCTTGTCCTGACCTGTTTCTGGCGTTCGTGTCTTTTTATGGGACATTCCTTTTAGCGACGGTAGTGACTTTAAAGATCCTGCGGACCCTTGTGCCGTTCCAGGAAGGAACATTTTCCCGAGAAGCTGAACCATCGCGGTTCTATGTTTGGAAGCTGCATCAATTCCTTGCCCTGACCAACCTTTTTATCCATTATCAAAACAGCCTTTTGCCTCCGCCTATCCGTAAGTTTTTTAGCCGGCTGCTGGGAGCTAAGATGGGTAAAGGATTGATCTCGATCGGGGGCGTGATCTGCGATCCGTATCTGATCGAGATAGAAGAGAACGCCATGATCGGTCGCGACACGCTGCTTATACCATCGCAGCTTACACAAGATAATCTGACCATGCGCCGTATTGTTGTCAAATCCGGGGCAGTGGTGGGCGCCAGGTCTGTTATTTTGCCCGGGGTCACTGTGGGAAAGGGGGCCATGATCAAAGCCATGTCACTCGTACCGGAGGGAACGGTCATTGGTGATTACGAGATATGGGGAGGCATTCCCGCCATGAAAATGGGGGATATTCCTCCTCCAACAGGCTCCGATGGATCTCAATTCATGGGATGGCGGGATATTTGGATCAGCCCGCTTGTTGAACTTTTATTGATAGCCTCTTCGGGATGGGGCGCCTGGGAGATCGTGCGGCTATGGGGGGGCGGTCTTTTTGTCGGGATGCTGGCGGGCTATTCTTTATTATGTTTTGCCACGCTCATTTTTATCCGGATATTGCATTGGATCTGCCCTATTAGACCCGGAACGTTTGCTTTTGCGACACAAGCCGATATTTGTTACGTTTGGAATTTGAAAGAGTTTTTGTGCATTATGAATCTTTTCATTTATTACCAGAACGGAGTCGTGCCTTCAGCGGCTAAAAAATTCCTTTCACTCTTTTTAGGAATGCCCCTGCAAGGGGGTAATGGTTTGCTTTCAGAGGGAGGTTACATTTTAGACCCATTTTTGGTAGAAATGGAGGAAGGGGCTGTGCTGGGTCACGAAGCATTGCTGCTGCCTCACGCGGTGACGGTGGATTCGCTGGTGCTACGTAAAATAACCATTAAACGCGGCGCTTTTATCGGAGCCCGGGCGATGATCATGCCGGGGGTGACCGTGGGAGAATTTGCTCAAGTGTTACCGATGTCATTGGTGACCATGGATAAAGCGATCCCCCCCTATGAGGTCTGGGGTGGAGTGCCGGCACGCAAGATCGCCGACGCGTCTAAACAGAAACAAGAAACGGTACACGCCTATGTTAAAACAAATATTATCGATCGGGTGATAACAACGGTGGTTGAGGTCCTGTTGTTATTGGCAGGGTGGGGTGGGCTAAAAATTGCGGAACAATTGATCACCCTGGATATATTTGGGAAAGTTTTGGTTTTCTATTTTTTCTTTAGTGCGTCCACCATTCTTGTATTGATGTTCATTCGGACGTTCTTTCCTTTCGGACAGGGTGTTTTTCATCAGCGGGAATATCCGGCCGTTTTTACCGTATGGCGATTGCACGCTTTTTTATGCATTAATAATTTATTCTTGTTCTATCAAAACGGCCTGTTACCGCCGCCGTTAAGGAAGTTTTTCATCATGCTGCTTGGGGCCAGGGTCCGTCTCAATGATGTTTTATCCATTGGCGGCACGGTTGGCGACCCCTACTTATTTTCGATGGATGACAATGCCATTATTTCCCTGGAAGCGTTGATCATGCCGGTCTGTTTAGGTCAGGGTGATATCCAGTTTAAGAAGATCGAATTAAAAGAAAAGTCCATTGTCGGGGAACGCGTCACCTTAATGCCCGGTGTCATCGTCGGAGAAGGTTCCCGCGTTGTGCCCCTGTCATTCGTCGCGGAAGACACGATCATCGGCCCCGGCGAGATATGGGCCGGGATCCCCGCACAAAAGATAGGGATGTTTTAAATGCCAGGGCATCATTTAAACAATGATATCAGTGATGCATTGTTAGCTTCGGTTGTATTTTTTGCTGAGGACTCCATCATTATTACTTCCAAAGAGCTTGATCCTCCGGACCCCGCAATTATTTATGTTAATCCCGGTTTTACTAAAATGACCGGATATGCGTCCCAGGAGGTGATCGGGAAGACGCCGCGTATTTTGCAAGGGGCTAAAACGGATAGGAATGTTATTGCCCGATTGCGATCAACGCTGGAAAAAGGCGAGGTCTTTTTTGGTCAGGCCATAAATTACAGAAAAGATGGATCTGAGTTTTGGAATGAATGGCACATTGAACCGATACGCAATGAAGCGGGGGCGATAACGCATTATGTGGCGATACAGCGGGATATTACCGAGCGTAAGAAGAATGAGTTGGCGATCGTTCAAAAGAATGCGGCCCTAAAGGAGATATTGGAACATATCGAGATCGAGAAAAGGAACATTGCGCACAATGTTCAGTTGAATGTCGAAGAAGTGCTTTTGCCGGTGTTGAAGAAAATGCGTAGAAAAGGAACGGCCTTGGATAAGGTGTATTTAGGTGTTCTTGAAAAAAATTTAAAGGATCTGACCTTATCTTTTGGCGCGAGTGTTTCTCAAAAGCGTTTTAAGTTGTCTCCCCGCGAGATCGAGATCGCAAATTTGATCAAAAATGGGATCGGCAGCAAAGAAATAGCCGCAATGCTCAATGTGTCATTTAAGACGGTAGAAACCCACCGCAACAAGATCCGAAAGAAATTGGACATCCTCAATAAAAACATTAACCTAACAACATATCTACAAACGGTTTAGAATATATTCATCTTGATATTTATCATGTATTTAGTAATACATGATAAATAGGTTATAAAGAGGCGTTGCTGATCAGACTATATCTGTTATCCTTGGAATAAGAAACGAACACAAGGAGGCTTGAAATGCGGAACATTATTCTTCTACTCTTAATCCTGATCACTTCCAATGTAAACGCGGCTGAAATAGCCGGAGTCAGATTCAATGAGCTTTATCAAGACCATGGGGCTTCCATGGTGCTCCAAGGGACGGGCTTAAAAAGCATGTTCTTTATTAAAGCCTTTGCGGCTAGTTTTTATAAAGGGCCAGGGTCTGATGGGGATCTTTTAGGTAATTTTCCGAAGCGGATAGAAGTTGAATATTTTGTCACGATTCCCGGAGCAAAATTGAATGCGTTCACAATAGATACCATGAAGGATAATGTCAGCCCTGCTGACCTTAAAGCCATCGCGGATAAGATCAAAGAAATGGGACGATATTTTGTGGACTTAAAGCCTGGCGATCGATTTGCGCTGACGTATATTCCTAATGTAGGTACTAAATTCGAACACAATGACCGCTTGGTCGGTATTGTGAAAGGGGCCGCTTTTGCCAGGGCGCTCTTTGCGGTATGGATCGGCGACAAACCATTCGATAATAAATTAAAAAAGCAGGTGCTTGGGTTTAAAATGGGGTATGATCATCATGATGATAAAAGCACTTAAAATATTCTTGGTCACTTTCCTGCTGTTTGTCCCGCGATCGTATGCCCAGATAACAGAGACATCAGATGCCGCTGTTTATGATGCCCTCCTGCACCAGTATGTTCAGGGGAATAGGGTTGATTTCTCGGGGGTTTGTAAAGACCCGCGTTTAGGGCAATACCTGGGAGGTGCGGCACAAACAGATCCGGATAAATTCAGTGATCCGCAGGAGCGATTGGCTTTCTGGATCAATGTTTATAATGCGTATAACTTAAAAGTTATATGTGATAAATATCCGGTCAAGAGCATGCTGCAGCTTGGGTTCGGACCGATCTTGGTTCAAGCTGCGCTGGGAAAAACCGTTTGGGATAAACCGATCGCTGTTGTCAGCGGAAAGAAATATACGCTTAAAAATATCGATCATAGCGTTATTCGCGGTAAATTCCATGACCCCAAGATACAATTCGCGCTCTACTGCGGTGCGGTTGCATGTCCGCCGCTGCGTAATGAGGCCTATGATGCCAAGAAACTTCAAGAGCAGTTGTTCCAGCAAGCCATGATATTTTTTGGCAATAAAGAATGGAACACCTTTGACCTTTCATCCAAAAGTGCTACATTGTCGTCGATCATGAATTGGAATGCTAAATATTTTGGTGGCGATCGTGATGCGGTGTTGCGCTTTATCGGTCAATTTGCACCGTCCGATGTGCGTGATTCCCTGAAGGATGAGCCAGGCGCGTGGAAGGTTACTTATAACGAATATGACCTGACGGTCAATGATGCTACAAACAAATAACATTTTTATGATCACTCTTGGGGCTTGCCTAGTCGTTGTTATCCTGCAGTTGATGATCATTACGGTCAATCTCAACAAGCCCACCGTGGATGTGAAACCCTGGCAGAACATGAGGCCTGATGCGGCACTGAAGGTTTTGTTTGCCGGGGACAGCACCGCGGTCGGACAGGGTTTAGAGGATAATCGATTAAGCACGTCAGGACTGTTTAGTCGTGACTACCCGCAGGTTCATTTGGAGAATTACAGTGAAAATGGATTGCATTTAAAAGGGTTGGGTGATTTTTTAGAGCACTTGCAGGATAAAAAATTCGATCTGGCGGTACTGCAGATCGGCGGCAATGACATTATGTTCTTTACTCCGCTTGAAGATATACGCCGTGAATTAGAGCGGGTATTGACGCAGACAAAACACATTGCCAAAAAGATCATTATCCTGCATTCCGGCGATATCGGCCAATCGAAGCTTTTTTTGTGGCCCTTGACATGGGTTTATACCCGCCGTTCTAATGAAATGAGGGATATTTATCTGGCTCATCAGGACGATCGGGTAACGTACATTGATATCATGACCCTTAATAAAAGCGAAGACATAAGTAATCTGTATGCCATTGACAATATCCATCCCAATGCCGCAGGGTATGCCTTGTGGTATCGTTACATCAAGCAACATTTACTGCAGTCACATTGGATCTAAGTAATTGCATCTCATTGTCTGATTTTTAAATTGAACAACTAAAAATAATGATTTGGGGTATAATGAACGTATGAATAATAATCGTTATTCTATTTATATCGCTATTTTGAGCCTTGTCGGGATCACGGCGTATCTGATCATGCATTTTGGCCTGAAATTGCCGGGGCATACCGCCCATTGGCCGTTGTGGGTTACTCTTGGGCTTGGCGGTACTCCTCTGGTGTGGGAATTATTGAAAAAGGTGGCCAAGCGTCAATTTGGATCGGATCTTTTGGCGGGGATCTCGATCGTGGCTTCGATATTTTTGGGTGAATATTTAGCTGGAACATTGGTCGTTTTGATGCTTTCCGGCGGTGAAGCGTTGGAAAGTTTTGCCATTCAACGAGCGTCCTCGGTGTTGGCGGCGTTGGCAAAACGCATGCCTAATAAAGCGCATCAAAAAAGTGCTGAGGGTGTTGTGGATATTGCGATCGATAAGATCCAGATTGGTGAGGAGCTGGTCATTTTTCCTCATGAGATATGTCCGGTGGACGGCCTGGTGGTAGAAGGCCACGGAGCGATGGATGAATCCTATTTGACGGGTGAGCCGTTCATTATTTCAAAAGTTATCGGTTCAAGTGTATTATCGGGAGCCGTGAATGGGGAGGCATCGATCACGATCAAAGCGTCGAAATTGGCGGTCGATTCACGGTATGCCAAGATCATGGAAGTCATGCGAGCCGCGGAAGAAAAACGCCCGCGCCTGCAGCGTTTGGGCGATCAATTAGGCGCCGTATATACACCGGTGGCGGTTGTTCTTGCGATCGCTGCATGGGTTTTAACCCATGATCCGATGCGATTTCTGGCGGTGTTAGTCATTGCCACTCCTTGCCCGTTATTGATCGCGATCCCTGTTGCGGTTATTGGGTCGATATCATTGAGTGCACGGCGTGGTATTATTATCAAAAATCCGGCGATCTTAGAACAGCTTGATCATTGCCGCACCATCATTTTGGATAAAACAGGAACGCTGACCTACGGCCGACCGACGGTGACCCATGTGAATTGTTTCAACGGGTTCGATAGGGCCCGGGCGCTTAAATATGCGGCAAGTTTGGAGCAATACTCTAAACATCCATTAGCTCATGCCATTGTTGAGGCGGCACAAAAAGATAAGGTTGGGATAATAGATGCCGGGCAGATCAGCGAAGCGGCGGGAGAAGGACTAAAAGGGGTGATTGACGGCTACGCTATTTTGATCACCAGCCGCAATAAGTTGATCGCGCAAGGCAAGGCGGCGTGGTTTACATATATTGAGCAGTTAAGCGGTTTGGAATGCGTGATGGTTGTTGATGATCAGATGGCGGCTCATTTTCGTTTTCACGATGAACCACGAACTGAAGGTAAATCATTCATCAAACATTTGAGTCCCAGACACAAGATCGACCGGGCCATGATC
>JANNCL010000169.1:0-9490 GCA_031386565.1 Candidatus Omnitrophota bacterium | reverse complement strand
GTTGTGCGTAATCGTCGATATCGGTTGCTCATATGATTATTTTACTGCGATAACCCCCTTCACGTAAAGTCTTATGAGTTACAGGTCCTTTAGCTAAAATATCCCAGTGACTTGGTATCGTTTCATAATCCTCCAGGAAATTAATAACCGTAGAAGGACTGGTGAATATGATACCATCAATGTGTTGTGCAGGTAAAGGGCCGCGAACTGGCTTAATATTAGTATATACTGCCCATTCGTGAACCACAGCTCCCTTCTCTTTTAATGCGTTGATCAAAAAAGGATTGGGGATCGAAGAGCGCGGGAAGAAGATATTTTTGCTTTTAAAATCCATAATAGCATTCAATGTCTTGAATAACCCAACTGCGGTCTCATCATCGGCAATGATATGCGCATGGCCGCCAAATGAGGCAAATACAGACGCCGAATGTTGTCCGATAAGCGCATAGATCTTTTCTTTGATCTGCGACTGACTTCTGATTGCAGATATTAACGGCATAAAATGGTTTACCGCACTTGGACTTGTCAATATGAACAGATCCGCCTTATCAAATTCATTACCAAAACGTTCGCGTTCTTGATCAGTGAGAACTACCGGGTGCATTTCGATCATAGGCCAAGTTATGATGTCGCCTAAACTTTGATAAAGCATGGGATGTGTCCCACAGTGCAAGTAAGTTCTTTTTCTCCGCTGTTTGTAGAAATCAACTGTTTTTCCGACAATGATCAAGGCCGGGGGTGCGATCTTTGATTCTTTAATGATATTCTCAATTGTTTGAAGCGTCCCGGTGACGATCTGTTCATTATCGCGCGTACCGTTCGCGACGATCATCATGGGTGTCGACAAAGGCCAATTATCTTTTTTAAGGGTTTCAATGATTTCGTAGCTCTTGCTTAATCCCATTAGAATAACAAGAGTATCGCATTTGGGAATATGGATGGACTTTGCACCATGGATGTTTTCGTCTTCACTATGAGCACTGATAAATGCGACTGATGTGGCTATTCCCCTAGCAGTCAGAGGAACACCTAATAATGATGGGATACCTGTAGCTGAACTGACCCCGGGAATAACATCAACGTCAATGAAATAGCTGCGTAAATAATTTATTTCCTCAGCTCCGCGGCCAAAGATCAATGGATCGCCGCCTTTTAAACGGACAACATTCGATCCTTGCATGGCTTTGTTCTTTAGCATTTTAGAGAGTTGTTCTTGAGGAAAACTATGATCTTTTTTGCGTTTTCCGGCATAAATATGCAGGGCATGCGGTGCATATTGTAGTAGGTCTTTATTGACCAAATAATCATAGAAAACACAATCCGCTTTGCGCAGTGCTTCGATACCCTTTTGGGTGATAAGACTTGGATCACCGGGCCCTGCACCTACTAAGATCACTTTCCCATAGGTTAAACGGACGTCTAATGGCGCAAACAGGCGTTTTAAGATAATGTCATCCCTGCGTCCCATTACGGCCAGCTGGCCTTGAAGGGGCATACCTTCCCAAGGTAATACATCTGTAATAAGATCGGATAATTTCAATCTTTTCAAGGCGCAGGTGGCGACGATAATTCCATCGATCTTACCTTCTTTAACAAGTTGTATGCGCTCTTCGATCGTTCCGCGGATATCTATTATTTGGGCAGTTGGATGTAATTCTTTGGTCTGTTTTTGCCGTAATACACTGCTTGTGCCAACCTTGGCATTTGCAGGAAGATTAGCCCAAGGGCAGCGTCCTATCCACGAGTCTGTATCATCCAAGACAGCCGTTAAAGCAAAGATCTCTAGACCTTCATGAATATGAGCTGGCAGGTCTTTTGCACTGTGGATGGCAATGTCGATCTGACTATTTAATAAGGCTTGATCTAGAGCGTCGGTAAAGAAGTCATCCGCGGGTCTTGTGGAAAGAGCGGTGATCTTATCTTTATCGCCAGCTGTATCAAAAGTAATTAGTTCATATTTGGGTACGGGTTTCAAAACATCAAATATTTCTTTTACTTGAACTAATGCCAGCGGACTTTTGCGTGAACCAACATTGATCGAGGTTGACATAGAGGTAATTATAACAAAGGGTCTATCTTTTGACTAATTCTTTAATGGCAGGGATCGCCTTTTGGGCTGCTTCCTCACCTCTGGCGATAAGCTGATTAACCTCATACAATTCGAACCAATTAATACCGCGCAGGTCCGGGTGTATGAGAACGTCCGCCTGTTTGGCGCTTGCTTCCGCAAGGATATACTCAGATGCCTGTAATGTTCTAACGATGATATCCGCTACATTGGGTGAGAAAGCTTTGCCAAAGAGCACTCCCAATCGTACTCCAATGTATTTCATCGGAAACTTATTAAAAGGGATCTGTAACAGTTTTTGATGTCTTTCTTTGTCTAATTCAGCGCTATATTCCGCGTCCTGAGGTGATTGTAATACATTGATCGCAATGATCTTTTTAACGCCCATGTCAACGAGAACATTGGTTGGCAAAGGATTAAGTACCCCTCCATCAATGATCATTTGACCATGTTCCATGATGGGGAAGAAAACACCAGGTATGGCGATAGTTTTACGTACACCTTCTACCAAATTCCCTTTGTCAATGATCAATTCTTTACGCCGTAAAAGATCATAGGCTACCATTTTAAAGGGAATTTTTGTATCGTGAAATGTTTTATGGCCGAGTTTAGTTCTCAACCAATTTCCAATCGCGCGTCCTTCCACTAGCCCAGGGATCATAAAAACGGCCAAAGGCATACCCAGCAATAAAAAGAACAAAGCGATGAGATGTAGGTTAAATAAAAAAAGAACGATGACACCAGAGATTAGGACAAAGGCATTCAATACTGGCGGATCAAAAACTTTAAGCGATCCGGACTTACTTTCAAATTCTTGGCCGCATTTTTCTAGTTCATCGGCATTATAACCGACAGACCATATGGCGCCAATTAGACCGCCCATACTGCTTCCGACAATGACATCGACAGGAATGCCTTCGCGTTCCAAAACCCGTATAACTCCGATATGTGCCATACCAAGCGCCGCGCCTCCGCCTAAAACAACGCCAACCATGACCCCGCTGATACGTCGTGATAAATGTCTGATGACCATTGAATACTCGCTGTTCTTATCGATCTCTACGATGGACATCCCTTGATTGACCTCGACCGTCTTGAACTCGTTTGGTTCTAAATGCGGGAGTGCCATAAAGACATCATAATTGAGCACATGTTTGATCTCTTCACCTGACAAATTGATCTCAGGATGCATGCCGCTGATCAGCACTTGTATATTATCCGAATGGAACTTATCTTTTAAGGTGATGATCAAGCGATCGATCACTTGGCGGGTCATTTCCAGGTCTTTTGCGCGGTCTACCGTTACCAGATGAATGATATCCGATTGAATCAGTATCTTCATGACAACGTCATCCATCTCATTTGGCAAGTCTAGAACAATATAGTTGTAGTCGTTGACCGGAGCGCTGATGAATTGACTTATCTTATTCAAAACAGCCACATTATTCTTATCAAATTTTACACTTAACACATCGATCGGAAGAACACCTTTGATGATGCTGGCAAGTATCTTGTGATGATCATAAACAATGGTGGCAAGATCAATGCGCTGGTCATTCTGATCAGAGGATAATGAAAGGAAAAGTACTTTACGCTCACTTTGTTCTTTTAATTGTATCGCGAGATTTACGGCATACGTGGAGCTTCCTGAACCTTTGAGTGGTGCGTAAACTGCGATAATAGTGCTTTCTTGGGTATCTCTGGCACGCTTTACATGTTTACGGATACGCTGTGAAAGATTTTGACTTAAAGCAATGGCCATCTTAGGAGTTGATTTAAGTAATTTATCAAAATCATCTTTACTAATGCGGATGACAACGGAATCATTGATAGCTTCGTAAGTATGAGAGTGATTCTCCCCTGTTAAGGTCGAAATGATCCCAAAGTGCATGCCACGCAGGATCAGATCGATCTCCTCTTTCTGTCCCATTACGTTCAGTGTAAACGATTGAACACGGCCGGAAATAAGAGCATAAAACGCATCCGCGGGTGAATCTTGTTTGCAGATGCTATCCCCTTTATTGAATTCAACAAGATCACAAAGGCGGGCAATGCGATTGAGCTCGAACCAGTTCAATCCTGAGAAGATCGGGATCTGTTTAAGAATGGTTAATTTATTTAAATAAGACGGTAAAGCTGTCATTTTATAATTTCATTTTCTAGCCATTCAAATTCCTGAGCTAAGATCTTCTTGGCAGTTTTTAATTGTTTTTTATCTTCATTTAACTCTGTTTCTAAAAACAAGGCTTCAATGCGTTTGCGTGCATCCATACAAAAATTATCCGCTAGCTCAGCCGCGTTCTTATGCCCGTCCTTAACATGCATGTCGGCATAGGTGCACGTACAGGAGATCGCGAACAACTCAGTTCCTATATTGACGACCCGACCTAAAATGCTTTGTTTTCCTTCTAATTTTTGTTGATATTGTGCCATCTGATGGAATGTATATCGTGCCAAACGCTTACTAGCATCCAGAACATAATTCATATGGTTGTCCAGCGGTGCCGGTAAAGAGCTGATACTACCGCCAGAGAATGCAGGTAACCATAGCTTTGGATACCAGGTGGCATAGAAACCTAACATTTTTAAAGCGGCGACAGCCATTTGAGCTGGTGGCGTTTTGCCGCTTATCAATGGTTTCATTTTAGACAAATGCGGATCGAGAGCTTCGCGGGCGATGAACAAATGCATGATCTCGCTGGTACCTTCGATGATCCTGTTGATACGGATATCCCGAAGAACGCGTTCTACCGGCCAATAATCCACACCGCGGGCAGCCAATGAAGAAGCATTTTCATAGCCGTTGCCGCCGCGGATCTGCAATGTTTCATCACAGATCTTCCAGGAAACTTCCGTCGTAAAATATTTGGCAATGGCAGCTTCCAGCCGGATATCACGTTTGTGATCGTCCGCCATGGCAGAACATAGCCACGTCATTGCGTCGATGGCATAGGTGTGGCTGGCAATATAATTTAATTTTAGAGCGATCGCTTCATGATCTCCGATAGGTCCGCCCCATTGTTGTCGTTTAGTTGACCAGATCCGTGACACATTTAAGCACCATTTTGATATACCCGCAGAAGCAGCCGGTAATGTTAAACGGCCGGTATTTAGAGTCATTAATGCTAATTTGAGACCTTCTCCTTCACCTAATATGACATTTTCCCTTGGGACGATAACATTCTTAAAGCGTATCAAACCATTCTGTATGCCATGTAAACCCATGAATTGACATCGGTGAACTTTCTCGATCCCCGGAGATTTTGCTTCGACAATGAACGCAGTGATCTGTTTGATCTCTTTGCCTTTAATGATCTTAGGTGGTGTTACAGCCATAACGACCAAAACGTCGGCAATAAGACCATTGGTGCACCATAATTTCTCACCATTTAAAATGAAATTTTTACCGTCCTCGCTCAATGTTGCTGTCGTTTTCATGTTCCGGGGATCTGAGCCGACCGTAGGTTCGGTTAAGGCAAATGCGGAAACGGCACCTTTGGCAAATAAAGGTAAATATTTTTTCTTTTGTTCCGGTGTGCCGAATAATCTTAAAGGTGTCGGTACACCAATGCTTTGATGTGCTGAAAGTAAGACAGCCGTTGAACCGCAATAGGAAGAAACTAAATGCATGACACGGTTATAATTGTATTGTGAGAATCCTACGCCGCCATACTCTTTAGGGATCTTTAACGCAAAAGCTCCTAATTCGCCCAGACCTTTTATAACTTTATCCGGGATCTGATGTGTGCGGTCAACTTCATCAGGGTCTAAATTCGCTTTTAAGAACTTTTCCATTTTAACAAGGTACTCATCACCTAGTTTTTTTTCTTCGGCACTTTGTGAAGGGAAAGGAAAGATCAAGTTAAAATCTGGATTTCCATGAAATAATTGCAATGCAAAACTGGGTGATTTCCATTCTTGTTCACGCGCCGCTTCGGCAAATTCAAGCGATTTGAGTTTTTCTTGGCTTATGTTTTTGTCAAACATGCTCATAGGCACCTCACATATTCGGTAGTTGTATTGGCGAAAATTATTGAAATTAATACATTTACAACGATTCTATTTCAAGTATAGAACCTGTACAGGAAAAATCAACATAGACTTGATATTTTTTCGTGTTACGGCAGGTTTAAACAATAAATTGTGAAGCAATGGTTGTTACATCGGAAAGTGTTACTTTAGAGAGGTAAACATTTTCTGGATAGATCATGATATTTGCACCTTTTTCACATTGGCCAAGACATTTTGCTTGAGCAACGCGGATCATGGGATGTTGTTTTTTTTGCTTTGCGATTTCTCGTAATTCTTTGAATATCAATTCTCCTTGATGATCACCGCAAGATGCTTTTTCACCATTGGCATTGTGGGTACAAACAAATATTTGACGTTTATATGGTACGTTTTGAGTTTCCATAAATAACCCTTTCATAAATAAATCTATAAATTGACGGAGGAATAATTATGCTACCCATCACCCTTAACCGTGAAGAGAGATCAGAGATGTACCGCAGTTTGGGATTCTTTGTATGTACTATTCTTTCAACTAAAACTGCAACACGTTCTGGATCCTTGTGGCTATTCAAACGGAATTTATCAACAAATGTGCTAAGACGTTTTGAATATTCATAATACGGACTTTGAACATCGTCGGATCTTTTTCCTGTTAAGGCATTCTTACCGAATATATTAGTAGGATAACTCCCTGGTTCGACAAGGACCATATGTACACCAAAACGTTTTAACTCATGATAAAGACTTTCGGTATGTCCTTCTACAGCCCATTTGCTGGCATGATAAGCGCTTAAAGCAGGGCTCGCTGTTCGTCCCGCTATGCTTGATATATTAATGATCATTCCATTTTGTTGAGACCGCATTATTGGAACAATAAAATGGTTAATATTGATGATCCCCCAGAAGTTTATTTCCATGAGAGAACGGATCTGTTCTATATCGAGATCTTCGAAAAAACCGCCCAAAGCAACACCGGCATTATTAATGACCACGTCAAGTCGTTTGTGCTGCCCTATTATATGCTGTACCAGTGTATCAATGCTTGCAGGTTTTGTGACATCCATGTAACAAATGTGTAAATTTACTCCCCGCTTTGAAGCTTGTTGTTCTACGTCGATCTTTTTTGTTAGATCACGCATGCTCGCATAAACTATGTGCCCACGTTTAGCAAGACGTAACGCAAATAGCAAACCAAATCCGCTGGATGTTCCTGAGATAAGGATAACTTTTTGTGCAGGGATTTGAGGCATTATATCATTGAAGAGCGTTGGATCATCAACCGATCAACGAGCGTTAAGGCGATCATGGCTTCGGCAACTGGAACTACACGTGGGCATAGGCAAGGATCATGACGTCCTCGAACTTGAGTTTCTACGATCTCCAGGTCTTCATTGATCGTTTGTTGTTTCTGGGAAATAGATGACGGTGGCTTTAATGCTAAACGTATATTAATTTCTGCCCCCGTTGAAATACCGCCCAAAATTCCACCTGCATGGTTTGATTTTAGGAATGACTTACCTGATCTTACTGTAAAAGGATCATTGTGTTCACTGCCCAGCATTTGGCTTGCACCGAAACCCTCTCCGAATTCGATCCCTTTTACGGTCGCAATTGACATCAATGCTTGTGCTAGTTTGGCATTTAATTTATCAAAACACGGATCACCTAGTCCGGCTGGAACACCGGTTACGACGCATTGTAATATCCCACCGATGGAATCGCCTTTTTTGCGCACTTCTTCTATACGGGCGATCATTGCATTCGCGGCTTTGAGGTCTGCAGTACGGACGATATTTTTTTCTATGACTTTATAATCAATGGTCTGGGCATAAATATCACCCACGGCCAGCGTATAAACAATGATGTTGATCTTATATTTTTTAAGGATCTTCTTTGCTACAGCACCCGCTGCTACCCTGCAAGCTGTTTCTCGTCCGGAAGAACGGCCGCCGCCGCGGTAATCACGGATGCCATATTTGGCTAAATAAGTAAAATCCGCATGACCTGGTCGGAAAATATTTTTGATATTCTCATAATCTTTGGAACGTTGGTCGGAATTTCGTATTAACAGTGCAAGTGGAACACCGGTAGTTTTACCTTCAAATACACCGGATAAGATCTCTATTTTATCACCCTCTTGGCGTTGAGTTGTTATTTTGCTTTGACCGGGACGACGCCGATCAAGATCGATCTGAATATCAGATTCTGTTAAAGGCAATTTGGCTGGAACGCCATCTATAACGACTCCGATCGCAGGACCATGGCTTTCGCCGAAAGTGGTGATCTTAAATAAGTCTCCGAATGAATTACCTGCCATTATAGATCCTTGTCTGTCACTGCCCCTAATGAAGCATTGCTTACGAGTTTAGCATATTTTGCCAGAACACCATGAGTATATTTAGATTTTGGTTGTTTCCATTTTTTGAATCGTGATTTGATCTCTGTCGTAGAAACTTTTAAATCAATGGTACGTTTTTGGGCATCAATGATGATAGTGTCACCATCTTTAATGATAGCTAAAGCCCCCCCCACAAAAGCTTCCGGTGTTATATGTCCGACAACGAAGCCATGGCTGCCTCCTGAAAAACGACCGTCTGTGATAAGGGCTACATCTTTGCCTAAGCCTCGCCCCATGATAGCTGACGTTGGGGATAACATCTCGCGCATGCCCGGGCCGCCTTTAGGCCCCTCATATCGGATAACAATAACATGCCCTTTCTTGATCTTACCGTCTAATATCGCTTTTAGGGCTTTTTCTTCAGAATCATAAACTTTTGCAATCCCTGTGAAAGATAAGCCTTCTTTCCCGGAGATCTTAGCCACAGCGCCTCCTGAGGCTAAATTTCCGTAGAGAATGACTAAGTGTCCATCTTTTTTTATAGGATCTTCAAATGACCGAATGATTGCTTGACCGACGGGGTATGGTTTTACATCTTTTAAATTCTCTTTGATGGTTTGACCTGTAACCGTGAGACAATCACCATGCAGCAAGCCTCTATCTAAAAGCATTTTCATCAAAGGTAATGTACCGCCGATATTCACTAATTCGGCCATCATAAAACGACCGGATGGTTTAAGATCCCCGAGCACAGGAACCCGTTTACCGATACGGGTAAAATCATCAATGGATAATTTAACGCCTGCCGCATGAGCCATGGCTGGTAAATGTAAAACCGCATTGGTCGATCCACCGAGTGCAGTCAATACCGTGATCGCATTTTCAAAAGCTTTTTTGGTCATGATGTCACTTGGACGGATATTTTTATTCAATAAATTCAGGACAGCTTTGCCAGCAGCCTTACAATCATCATTTTTTTCTTTTGAAATAGCGGCTTGTGCAGAACTATTCGGCAGGCTCATCCCTAAAGCTTCGATCGCGCATGCCATGGTATTGGCAGTGTACATGCCGCC
>JANNCL010000146.1:0-3511 GCA_031386565.1 Candidatus Omnitrophota bacterium | reverse complement strand
ATGACCATTTCCTGATACATGCCTACACTGCCATCCTTCATATTCTCGAGAACAATGTTACGCCCCATCGACTTATATTCCCACTCATAACGACTCCCGAAAAGAACATTCGGCGCACGGGCATAGATCCATTCTTTAAGTTCGATCGTTTCTTTATCCTTCGCGTGCTGACGATAAGCGATCACATCGGTACCATTATCATAGAGGAGCCACTGCAAATTCCCCTGGGCATAAACCACATTGGTGTATGAAGCTTTCGGATTCTTTAAAAGTGCGCTGACCATATAATGAGCTTTATCGTAATCAATGAATAACCGCTTATCAACGGTCGGGGTCTTACGGTAAAAATTCGTACTGATCGTCATATCCTGCCCATTGACCGGCATCTTGACCTGGCAGGAAAAAATATCCTTAGAGAAATTAACCTTCACCTCATTGTTCGTCAATCCGACGACGTTAGTACCATTATCACGCGCCAGAATCGCCTTGATCGCGGGGACCATGGCCGGAGGAATGTCCTCGGCATGGGCCGCAGGACAGTTTAAAATAAAGAGAACAATATAATCGCATACCAATTCACTAAAATAAATCCCCCATATTTGCGGGGACACATCTGCCAAAACCTTAAAGACCACAACAATTTAGGCAGAAACGGTCCCAAGTTTGGTCCCAAGTTTGCTTTACTAGTGAAAGTCCATTCTGATCAATATAGCAATCCGAATAAATATAACGGGATCTTATTGCCGGCACCGATCTCTATGCCATCCGCTGCAACATAAGCATTCTGAATATCCTTGATCTGCTTAAAGGTCTTTCCTTTTCCCCCGATCTCAATCACATATTTATCATTGATCAGGAAATCACCTTTTTCACTTGTGGATATTTTCACGAGATCTTTCAATTGATTGACAAAAAAAGTTTCCCGCAATGCCCCCTGATCATGCTCTGACATCAGCTGATGATGCAATACGTTTAAAAGATTTGGATCATGGATAAAAGCTTTCTCCGGTTTCCGCGCTAAGACATACCCTTTACCGCCAGGGCGCAAGCAATGGATCAGCCCAACCCCTTGAAGATATTCGAAATACGTATACACATATTCTTTGGATATTCCAAGATCACGACTGATCTTGTCAATATTGACCGTAAAAGACCCTGCCGTTGCGATAAGCCAAAGCAATTTCTTGAGAACTGCAATACTGGATCGTTTCACATTACCCATGATAGCCACATCTTCATACAATGTTTTTTCAATGATGGTCAATAGTTTCGATACGTAGGTCGCTTCTCCCTCAAGAAAAAACGGGTAATACCCCATAGCAAGATATTGCTTGAAATATTTCAAAACCGGTTTTCCCGTCGCAATTTTCTGCGCAAGGCGCACATGATCAGTTAACACATCGATCACGGCAACTTTTGGAACAATAACTTTTTCTTTAAGTTCCAAATATTCCCGAAAGGACAACCCTTTCATTGGGTAATATGCCAACCGGCGGGAAATATCCACCTTGCTTGTTTGCAGCGCCAACGAAGAGCTCCCCGAAACCATGATCCTTTTACTTTTGAATGTGTCCAAAATACTTTTAAGTTCCGCCTGCCACATCGTATATTTATGGATCTCATCAATGATCAGCGCTTGACCGCCGTATTGAAAATATTCTTTTGCCGTTTTGAAAAGGCCGACCGCCGAAACTTCAACATTATCCGCGGAAATATACAAACACTGCTCTACATCGTTATATCGTTCCAAATAGTGCTGCAGCAAGAGCGACGTTTTACCAATGCCACGCGGTCCCATAATACAGATAGAAGCGGCATCCCAATCAATTGCATCATGCAGATACCTCTTGAAATAGACTGGAATATCTTGAACGGTTTTCTGATGAATATAAAAGAATTCCTCTAACATTGCGCCTCCTTTTATTAGCAATGTATAGTATACGATATTTACTAATTATAGTCAACTGCAGTTTACTATAACTCTCACAACCTAAAACCCATCGCCGAAAAAGAGGGCGTTGATGGCGGCGGCTATGGCAGAGTCGTCGAGTTCAACAACAAAACCACTAATTACCCCCTCGTACCGTGTTCCGACAAAAGTTCCTTCAATGCCTGAACTGTTTGTTACGTAACCACCGGCATAAATTTCATCGCCGTTAATGGCCATGGCAGTCATATAATCACTGCTCACCGCCCCTACCCATTGCCGCCAATTCAAAGTCGGAGGACTGCCATCCGCGATCTCAACGACAAAGCCTTCTGAAGAACCGTCTGTGTCCATAAAACTCCCAAACGTAGAAGCCGCCGTATCCCACGAATCACTCGCATTACTGTAGCCAGCCGCATAGATCTCATCACCGTTAACTGCTAAGCTTTGAACATAATCAGTAGTCGTGCCTCCTAGCCACATCAGCCATGCTAAGCTCGGAGGCTCGCCATCGGCAATCTCAACGACAAAACCTTCAGCAAAACTTGTCCATGTTAATAAATTCGTAAATGTCCCAACCGTTGAACCTGCGGTTTCCCAAAAATCAGAAGAATTGCTATATCCTCCCGCATAGATCTCATCCCCATTTATAGCTAAAGTGTTTACTACATCAGTTTGAACACCCCCTAGCCACATGCGCCAGGCAATGCTTGGTGGTCCACCGTCCGCTATTTCCACCACAAAACCTTCAGCAACATCTGTGGTCGTCAAAGTACCTGCCGTTGAACCTACGGTTTCAAAAGAAGCCGATGAAGTTAAAAGGCCGCCGGCATAAATTTCATCCCCGTTAACTGCCAAAGCATTAATTTGATCAGCTCCAACTCCCCCAAGCCAAACACGCCAGGCAAAAGCGGGCGGTCCGCCATCCGCGATCTCAATCACAAATCCTTCATCAACAGAAGGGTTAGTCCATGTACCCACAGTTGAAGCAAATGTATCCCAAGATACTGATGAATATAAACTATACCCCCCGGCATAAATCTCATTCCCATTCACTGCTAGTGCACTGATATGATCCTCACCGCTTCCACCTACCCACACACGCCACGCTAAGCTTGGTGTCGCCGCATCAGCGATCTCTACCACAAAACCTTCATCTTGAGTATTCGATAAAGTCCCTAACGTGGACGCGGCCGTATCCCAGGAAGAGGATCCATTCGTAGAACCAGCCGCATAAATCTCGTCGCCATTTATGGCTAAAACCTGTACAGATGTAGTGCTACTAGCCACACTACCCAGCAAAACTTCCCAATTGACCGAAGGCGATACACCATCAGCCAGTTCAATCACAAATCCTTCAAACGATGAAAAATTATATGTCCCAACAATGGTCGCTGTGCCTATATTCGTCACATTACCATACCCTCCGGCGTAAATTTCATCCCCATTAACAGCCAAAGCATTAACTGCCACCAACCCTGATCCGGTCAACCACTGCAACCAAAAATACGTTGGCGGTCCGCCATCGTCTAATTCAGCAATAAAAGCGGCAGGTGTATCAAGAGCATATTGACTACCCGACAC
>JANNCL010000115.1:0-1523 GCA_031386565.1 Candidatus Omnitrophota bacterium | reverse complement strand
TGATTCAGGATGCGGACGCCGGGTTGTCGACGAAGGAACTGACCGTGCGGTATCACGTGAGCCGCGCGTGGGTCGACGCGTTGAAGCAACGCCAGCGTGAAACCGGATCGATCGAGCCCCTGACGCAAACGAAATTCCGTGGTCGGGTGTTGGACGGCCAGGACGATCGGCTGGCCGCGGCCATCACGGCGCAGCCGGATGCCACGCTGCGCGAACTCCGCGAGGCGCTCAAGACGTCCGCGGGATTAGCCACGATCTGGCGCGCGGTGAATCAACTGGATCTCACGATTAAAAAAAACCGTACACGCCGACGAACAGCGACGGACTGATGTCGCCGCGCAACGCCGCACGTGGCGCGACGCGTTGCCGCTGCACGATGCCCGCCAGTACGTCTTTCTGGACGAGTGCGGCGTCACCACCGATCTCCTGCGTCGCTACGGTCGCAGTCCGCGGGGCACCCGACTGCACGACCACACGCCGTGCAGTCATTGGGAAACGACGACGGTGATCGCCGCGTTGTCGATCGACGGGATCCGCGCCCCGGCGGTCTTCGATGGCCCGATCGACAATGTCAGCTTTCTCGCCTACGTCGAACAAGTCCTGGCGCCTTCGCTGCGACCCGGCGATGTCGTCATCCTCGATAACCTCGTGGTGCACAAACAGCCGGCGGTCCGCACCGCGATTGAAGCCGTCGGCGCGCAGGTTCGGTTTCTGCCGCCCTACAGTCCCGACTTCAATCCGATCGAACAGGCGTTCGCCAAGCTCAAGGCGTTCCTCCGAGCGGCGCGGCCCAGAACATTCGATCGTGTCGTCACGCTCGTTGGCGACGCGCTCCAACTCTTCACGGGTACCGAGTGCGGAAACTACGTCCGGCACTGCGGATACCGGCTCGCTGTACAGTTATGAAAAACGCTCTCGCCCCCAGGCCCCAGCCTCGGGTCCCTTCCGTTCACGTACGGCTTCAGCACCGCGTTGATGAAGCTATGCGTCGGTGTCGCGACGCCGACCTCGCGTCCGAGGCGGACCACCGCGCCGCTCAGCCACGGCAGCTCGATGCGGCGGCCGCGCTCGAGATCCTCGAGCATCGACGCCTTCGCCTGCGGCGGCAGCGCCTTGTAAGCGGCGGCGACGTCCTCATCGATCGAGCCCGCGACCGCCACACCCTTGGCGTGCGCCACCGCCAGCGTCTCGCGCACCGCGGCCTTCAGCATCTCGAGCAGCTCGGGGTCGTTGACGATGACGCCGATCGGACTGCGCGTTGCCGCCGTCATGCCACTGAACACCGAAAGCCGAACGAACTTGGTCCAGATGTCGACGGTGATGTCCCGGCTGAGCGTGGCCTGGAATCCCGCCGGACGGCACGCCTCGAGCAACTTCTCGAGCTGCGGCGATGGCGATCCGTCGGGCATGCCGAAGATCAGGTGATCCATCGCGGTGTGCCTGATAACCCCCGGCTCAGCGATCACCGCGGACACGTAGGACACGCCGCCGGCGGTATGCGGCGCGCCGACGGCGCGGGTCAG
>JANNCL010000063.1:0-10913 GCA_031386565.1 Candidatus Omnitrophota bacterium | reverse complement strand
GGCCAACTGTACAAATCTTGAAGGGTAGCTTTTTTATCCATGCCCTTACTGTACAGCCTTCAGTAAACGTGTCAAGTTTTCAGAGAGCGATTAGCGTCGATAAAACGACGTTTTTCTTGTACAACAAAGTCAGGTGATCCTGAAAAATATTGGGCGCGTTTTTTGTCCAGGAATTGATCTGCTCCATGATGATCTTGCTTGTTTGCTCGTGCTGGTGCCCTCCCCAGAACAAGCCCTGCGGATAATCGAACTGCCCGTATTGGATACTGTTACGTATCGTGGCAAAACCATATTTAATAATGGGCCAGATAACGAAGAAGTTGATATTAAAAAATTTGTTCTCGGGTGACATCGGTTTTTGCATCCAAGGCATTTCTGAAAGGCACAGCGGCGATCCGGCGAATTGTTGATCGGGAAGAATAAAGTTGCGGTTAAGATCTACATTATTCTCATTAACGCGCCGCTGCCAGGAGAATCCATACGGGTTCAGGGCATGGACTAGAACAACGGCGGTATCATCTAAAGCGATGGGGTTTGCATAAAGTTTTTCCAGCCAGGCTGTTTGTATCGCCGATCCCGGGAATCCTTCAATGCCATGGAGTCCACAGGTCAATAGAATTGTCCTTTTAGGGTTCTTGGAGCCGACGGACGCTATATCAATGGAGAGATCTTCTCCTTGTGCGCCTCGAGCAGAGATCAAGTGGCAACTTAGATCCGCATTTACGGATCGTGCCGCTTTTAAAAAGCGCTGACGCGCGTCTTGATAATTATTAGAAAAAACAGGGGCATACCGGATTTCATTTTTAGCGGTATTTGCATCTTGACCTTTAAGGGAGTGGTTTTTCATATGACAATCATTTCTAAGCAGCCAAACGATATATTTCCCTTCTTCTGAGAATTTTTCGAAAAATTAACCTAGTCTTAATCTAAGCGAGCATGTGGTCGGATGCCATTATACCCAATGTGACCCTTTCCGTTAAATAAATTGCGGGGGATTTTTGTTTTGATACAATATTGTCCATGTTACGTAAGTATCTTTCCTGTCTTTTTTTCGCCGCAGCATTTTTAATATCTTCTCTCGTTCAGGCGCAACAAGGGTCCCGGATGCGGCATTATTTTGAGCATTGCCAAGATAGGATCTATCCTCCCTTGTCGGTGGGGATGACGCGGGATGAGGTGAGAGAATTAGCGGGGGGGCAGGAATATCCGCCCTTTGAAACGGTTAGGGGCGGTTTTGCTTTCGCGCTGGATGAAAAAAGATCCGGATTTTATGTTCTTTCGGGCTGGATGCCGCAGGAGAGTATCCCAATAGACTTTTTTATTTCCGATCAGAATATAATGTATGTTCGTTACGGCGTTAATAACAGGGTCGTTGTTTTATCAAAGTATCCTCTAAGGTCTTCTGTCCCGTCTCAATAGATCGCGAATCGAGGTCGTTCTTGTACAGGTTGCGCAATGCTCTGCCTGCTAAATATGATATACTTTAACAGTCACAATATGGGACGTTAAATAAGGCATTTATGCGTATATTTACAAAACTGACTATTTTATTCCTAAGCTTAGCGATCATTCCGTTAGTTCTGGTGGCTAATTTATGCCTGTATAGCGCGGAAAAAGAATTAACCCAGGAGATCCACCAGCGGCTTAGCGTGGTTGCCGCTTTAAAGAAAGATCGGCTTGAGAGCTTCTTTCGTTCCCGGGAAGAGGATCTGAAAGCGGTGCAAGGATTCTTGGATGTTCAGATCCAGCTGCCTACCTTAGAGCAGTTTGACAAAGACCGCTATAACTTTGCTTATTCGAAAGCCATGGGGCGCCTGAATGATCAGCTGCGGGCGTATATCAATTCCTATCATTACGCGGATATCCTTCTTTTGGACAGGAAGGGGAAGGTTGTTTTTGGGGCTGAACCGAAGAATTTCCAGGAAAAACGCGATAAGTTCATTTTTAATGCGGCTGAGCTTGCCAAGGCTAAGGCGGGTATTTTTATCAGTGACCCTGTTTCCGTTGACAATGAAAAGTATCCGCATGTGGTTTATTTAGTCTGCCGGTCGCAGGATATACAGGAGGAATTTAGCGGGTATATCGTGTTGGTCGTTGATATGCAGATGGTCTATGATCTTATCGCGAATAATATTGGTGCCGGAAGAACCGGTGAAACTTATCTTGTTAAAGAAAAAGCCGGGAATAAATTTCTATTTATCAGCCCTCTGTTGCATGATCCGCAGGCGATCCTAAAGAAAGAGATGACGGCGCTATCCGGTAGCGCGATCAGCGAGCGTGTTGATTACAGCGGTGAAAATGTTCTGTCGGTCGCTTTGCCTCTTCCTTCGTTGGGCTGGATGCTGATCACAAAGATCGATAAGGCGGAAGTTTTTTCTCCCGTCATCAAAATGCGCGTTTTATTCATTTCTATTTTCTTGATCGTCCTGTTAATGATCGTTCTCAGTTCTTTTATTTTTGCAAGATCGATCGCAAAGCCGATCTATAAGTTGGAAAAAGGGGCTCGCATTATCGGTCAAGGTGATCTGGGGCATAAGGTCGCGATAGCCTCCAATGACGAGGTCGGGCAATTATCACGGTCATTTGATGAAATGGTGGATAATTTAAAGAAGATCATGGCTTCTCGTGATGAACTGGAAAAGGAGATCGTCAAGCGTCAAGCGGTAGAAGAACAGCTAATGGCCCTTTCGCAAGACCTGCGCGCGATGTCAGTGCATGATCCCTTGACCGGCGTGCTTAATCGGCGCGGGCTGGGGGATATTTTGTCCACAACTGTGACGATGAACCAGCGGATAGACTTAAGTGTTCAGGTGCTGCTGCTGGACCTCGATAATTTTAAACAGATCAATGACGGGCATGGGCATGCGGCCGGGGATGCGATCTTAGTGACGGTCGCGCAAAAGATACAGCAGACTGTTCGACAGACGGACCATGTGGCCCGGGTGGGCGGCGATGAATTCATGGTCCTGTTGTTAGACAGCCGCGAGGCAGAGGCGGTGATGGTGGCGGATAAGATACGCATTGCCATAGCGCAGGCATTTGTCACCGCGCCATCTGGCGAGCATGTTAAAACAACCTGCAGCATCGGCATTGTGCCTCTGGGGGACAGGCCGATCTCTATAGACGGGCTTTTGCAGAAACTGCATTTGTCATTGCATTTGAGTAAGGGCGAGGGGAAGAACAGGATCGCGTATCAGGGCATCGAAGGCAAGATCGATCTTAAGAGTCCGGATGCCTCCGCGGAGTTCAAAAAAGTCTTAGTTGACGGCAATAAGTTCTATGCGGCTTCTCAACCGATCTTCGATCTGCGTGATAGAAGGAGGATCGGTTTTGAGCTCCTGTCGCGCTTGGATTACGAAGGGAATAATTCACCGGATACATTCTTGACGTTCGCCCGCAACACCGATCTTTTAGGGATCGTTGATTATGCGTGTTTGAGGACATGCCTGAAGGTGCTGAAGAATGCGCCGATCACGAAGAGGATCCATCTCAATATTTTTCCATCAACGCTGGCGGAGATCCCGATAGACATGTTATTGCAAGATCTCGCGGCGACGGGGAAAAATATCCATTTTTGCATTGAGCTCAATGAGCAGCAGATCCTGGGCGACCCTTTGTATTTGATCCCCGCGGTCAGCCGTTTAAAAAGCGCCGGGGTCATGATCGCGCTGGATGATTATGGTTTTGGCCGCAGCTCTGTTGAGACGCTGATCCTTTTAGAACCGGATATCGTGAAGATCGATAAGAAGATCATTCAGGGTATTTCAAAAGATGAACGCAAAAGGAATAGTCTAAGGCGTTTATTGCGCGTCATTGAAAGCTGTAAAGCCGTGGTCATTGCGGAAGGCATTGAGACAGAGGAGGACCTGGCGATCTTAATAGATCTCGGTGTTGCAACAGGTCAAGGGTTCCTTTTGGGGACGCCGGAGATCCCGCCGAACCTGGCATAGCTCGATCTGTTCATTTTTTTTATCCAAATCGTCTGTCACGATGGTATGCTTT
Source organism: Candidatus Omnitrophota bacterium (assembly GCA_031386565.1). GTDB lineage: Bacteria > Omnitrophota > Gorgyraeia > Zapsychrales > Fredricksoniimonadaceae > JACQQW01. The sequence continues at coordinate 6,911 of JANNCL010000063.1, read as the reverse complement.
TATTATTATGAATTTTATCCTGAGATCCTTTCACTGCATTATTATTTTGGTAGTGACATTCTGTGAAGCCCACGCAGCGGCACATTCATTAACACTAGTTTCGTATTATCCCGCCCCGACCGGAAATTATGATCAGCTTTCCGCAAATAATATCGGCATCGGTACATTCGATCCCCACGCTAATTTAGACGTCTACGGGAATGTGCACGTTAAAGGCGGGATCGTTGCCACGAGTGGGGATTATCATGATCTTGCAGCCGCGAATATGAATGTCACCCAGGATATGCATATTAAGGGCAGTGTCATCGCGTCCCAGTTCAAGACAAGTAATCGATCGTCGCTCATGACGATCATTCTTTTTGATCAAACGGGTGTGAAGCGTTCCTGTCCTTCGGGTTACGCTCAGATCGGCCAATGGGTAACATCCAACGGCCAGGGAGAATTTCAGACCAGTGATTCTTTTGGAAATATTATTCCTGGGGGTTCTTCTGGGGTGATGGGACTGTGCTCATCTATTTGACATGGATCAAGCGCAGTTGAGCCGGAGTTAAAAGCCACTCTAGGGTGGCGTATCCCGGACTTAAGATATTTTTGATCTTTAAATGACATAGTCCGCCTTTTTTAAGAGGCAAGGATAAATTCTTTTTGCCGGTCAAGAAAAATGCGATCAGGCCGCCTAGCGCTGGTTCATGTCCTACCAGCAGAATGTTCTTCTTTTTTCCGTCATAGGCATTGATCTGGGACATAAGGCTTTCGAAGGATGCTTCTGGGATCAAATTCTCGGTTAAGGTCATTCGTTCTTTATTTATTCTGAATACATCGATGACAATTGCCGCGGTTTGTTGTGTGCGGATGTAGGGGCTGCAAAGGATGATATCAAAAGATAGCCCAAATGCTTTCATGCCTAAGGCATTACGCTGCATTTTCTTGCGGCCCTGGGGCGTAAGAGGACGTTTGCTGTCATTCTCATAGCCGGGTGTTCCCCGCTCAATAGCGATCGCGTGCCGTAGGATGTACAAGTTCATAAAAAGCATTATATTCTTAAATTGATAAAATAGAAGTTATATCCCTGGGGCAGTCTTCAAAGGATCTTTTAATGGCAAAACAACATTTTCCCTTTCTTGACGGATTTAGAGCCATAGGCATTCTAATGATCCTTGGTCATCACTTGTGCGTTGGTTTAGACCTGTATCATGTGTTCGATAATGATCCTCCTGTTTTAACATGGCTATTCTTTAATTCCTGGAAATATCTGCATTGTGACCTCTCGCCTCTGTATTTATTCATGCAGCATGTGATCGATCATTTCAAGGGGATCTTGGGGGTACAGCTCTTTCTGATCATCAGTGGCTTTTTGATCACCCGTATTTTGTTTGACATGTCAGGGACATGGTCGGATGTAGGGCGATTCTGGGTGCGTCGCTTTTTCAGGATCTACCCGGCCTATGCGTTGATGGTGATCGTCAGTTTGTCTATTTTTGCCTGGCAAAGCAAATCGGAATTGGCTGATATGACGGTCATAGGCTTAAGGTATTTACTGTTCATGCAGAATTATTTTCCTCGTAATGTTTATTTAGAACATGCGTGGACCCTGGCGATCTTTGAACAGTTTTATTTGATCTATCCTGTGATCATTATGATCATATATCGAAGTTTTAACGGAATAGAAGTTCGCCGCAAAGTATTAATGGCGATCTTGGTTATGTTGATGTTTTTGGGTGCATGGGTGAAGTATTCCTATCTCGTTTTAGGAAAGCCGCTGATTTCTTGGCCCTTTACGGCGCCTTTCCCGTATTTCACCTTAACATATCATCTGGGGTCATTGGGGCTGGGCTGTTTGCTGGCGGTATCAAAACCTTATTGGCGGGATGTTCCCAAGAATAGTGTCATTGGCGGGATCTTATGGATCATTGGGGTGACAGGGTATTGTATTTTGTTCTTTGTGATCGACTGGGGATACTCGTGGGGACATTGGTACATAAATATTTTTGGTTATTTGTCTTCGCTGTCACTATTGGCCGCGGCATTTTTAGGGGTATCTTTTATTGCACGGTTAAAATACATGCAGTGGCTGGGGCGTCATTCCTATGGCATTTATCTGTGGCATATCCTGGTCATTTCTTTCTGTGCGCAAGGTTTACGGGGCTTGCCTCCAACATTGGTGGTCTTTGGCGCCTTGGCCGCCTGCATTGGGGCAGGGGTGATCAGCACAATGACCATCGAGCGTTTTTTCCTGAAATTAAGGGAAGGCATATAAAAGCCGTTCTGATATTGCTACCAGAACGGCTTTAAGTTAAAACGTACTGCTAAACTTCGATTACGGGACTAAAACCCCACCTGTGGAAATAGTGTAGGTTGTTGTACCTGTTGTCCCGACTGTTACCGGTGTAGCCGATAAAGTGTAAGTACTGCCGGTGAAGGTACAGGTATAGAAGTACCCGCTGATGGTCCCATCACAATAAGGGTTATTTAAGAACGCTGGACTTGCACCTGTGAGCGATGTGACATCGATCGGATAATTACCATTATGCGCGGTGGCATAAGATTCCGAGGATGTGGACATAGCGCGTACCGTTGATTTAGCCAAAGAATCGTTGGCGTTCAATTTGGCACGTAATAGGTTAGGTATCGCGATCGCCGCTAATAGCGCGATGATGGCCACGACGATCATGATCTCGACCAACGTGAACCCTTTCTTTTTGAGTGCTGTTTTCATAACACATCTCCTTTGTATAATAATAATTAATAATGACAGCTAATCTAAACTATAACATGGGAGGGCCCCGCAAACAAGGGAAATGCTCGATTTTTGTGGGTTTTTCGGAAAACGTTTCCTGTTAACTTCTTAAGAATTGTTTGTCTAGGAAGCTGTCTGTCAGCTCAATAATGATCGGCCGGCCGTGGGGACAGGTAAAGGGATCCGCGCACGCCAGGAGTTCCAGGCGTTGGTGTTCCACTTGAAGCGGGGATAAGCGGTCACCGGCCACAATGGAGGCCTTGCACGCCCTCCTGGCAAGCGTGTTACGGTCACAACGGGTGATGTCGTCTCCGGAAAGCAATGTACGCACAGCGGATTCGATGTTCTTAAGCAAAACCGGCTGGCTGTGTATGGCCAAAGTCCCTTCATCCAATAAAGCGGTCTCTATGCCCATCTCTTGCAGTTTATTGCCGTAGGCTTCGATATTGATCGTTTCGTGGACATTGAGCTTTATTAGAATGGGTGTCAGCAGCGACTGTACTTCGATCGATCTATTATCGATCTGTTTGGTGAAACGTTCGAACATGATGCGCTCTTGCGCGGCATGTTGATCCAGGCAAAGCAGGGAAGTTCCTTCTTCGAAAAGCAGGAATTTGTTATTGAATGCCCCGATGTACCTGGCATGGGCAAATTTTTCCGTCATTGTATTGGCTGTTGATCTAAACAGGTCAGCATGCGGCAGTGATAGTGCCGTATTTTCAAAGAGCGTTTGAGAGGTGCCGCTAGAAGAAAAGTTCGGTTGAGTTTTGGCTGGGCCGTAAATGATCTCATGCGCGGGTAATCCCTGTTCAAAAGAAATGTTGTCAAGAGACGACAACGGTGTATTAAGGGAGGTATCAATGATCTTGGTGCCGCCAAAACGCATGAGCGTGTATTCAACCAAATGACGGACCAACGATATGATCCGGCTCTCCTGGATAATGCGCACTTCTTTCTTTGAAGGATGGATATTGGCATCCACGTTGGCCGGGTCAAGGTCGATCTTCAGGATGAAAGCAGGGTAAACCCCGGGAGGTAAGATCGCGCGGTATACATCATTCATGGCGAAGCCAAATGATTTGCTTTCCACCGGGCGGTTATTGATAAAGAGATATTGCATATCACGACGAGGACGGGCGATATTGATATTGCTAAGGACGGCTTTGATATAGATCTTATCCACCGGAAAGTCCTGCGATGTTTCCAGAAGGTCGGTGATCTTAAGATTCAGTGCCGCGGCCATGCGGTCTTTTAATGAAGGGGCGGGCCGTAGATCAAGCAGCGTTTTTCCGCTGTGAGTTAAGATAAAACGTTTATCCGGATAGAGCAAGCCGTAATTCAGCGCGGCATGAAGTATTTGGTTGAGCTCGGAGGTATTGCTTTTAAGGAATTTGCGCCGTGCTGGTGTGTTAAAGAAAAGTTCGGCGATCTTGATATCTGTTCCATGCCCTTTGGCGGCGCAGGGTTCAAGTAATAGCCGCTTGCCCCCGCGTAAATGCACTAGCCAGTTTTCCGTCGAGCCTTTGGCCAGGGACTCTAAGGTCACATCTGATACCGCCGCGATCGAGTATAGGGCTTCTCCGCGAAACCCCATGGACAGGAGTGTTTCCAGATCTTCGATATTGGTGATCTTACTGGTCGCGTGGCGGTTGAAAATATTGCCGAGATCCCCCTTTGTGATGCCATGGCCATTGTCTTTGATGTGGATCAACTCTTTGCCCGCGTCCTTTAAATGGACCTCGATCGATGTCGCCTGTGCGTCAATGGCGTTTTCCATGAGTTCTTTGATCACAGAGCTTGGACGGTCGACTACTTCACCAGCGGCGATCTTGGCAATGACATCAGGGGATAAAATGTGGACGTTGGGCATAGTTCTTTTCATGTTTCCTCCCCCTTTATGGGGGAGGTTAGGTGGGGGTGAGAATAGGAACAATCGCGGTTCACACCCTCCCCTTGCCCCTCCCATCAAGGGAGGGGAATTAGGTTATCCTTTTTTTAAGATCGTTCAATATCTTTAACGCATCCAGCGGTGTCACGGTATTGATATCAAGGTGGCTTAATTCATTCTTGATAGCATCCATTTCCGGGTTAACCGTCGGCGCGAATAAGTTCAATTGCTGTTGGGTTTTCTGATAGGGGGTCGAGGCCCCTATCTCGATCTCGGATAATATTTCTTTGGAGCGCTTGATGATCGAGGAAGGGACGCCGGCTAATTTTGCCACATAAATGCCATAGCTGTCATCGCTGCCGCCGGGGATGATCTTATGCAGGAAAATGATCTTATCCCGCCATTCTTTCACCGCCACATTGTAATTCTTGATCCCTTCGAATTGATCCGCCAGGGCAACGAGTTCATGGAAATGGGTGGCGAATAAAGTGCGTACTTTTTTAGCATGCATGTGTTCTGCCAGCGCCCAGGCTAATGACAATCCGTCGCTGGTGGAGGTGCCGCGACCAACCTCATCGAGGATCACCAGAGAACGCGGGGTCAGGTTGTTCAAGATATGCGCGCATTCGGTCATTTCTACCATGAATGTCGATTGCCCTTTAGCGATCTCATCGTGCGCGCCGATGCGGGTGAATATTTTATCGCAAATGCCGATGGTGGCTTCCTTGGCCGGAATAGGTGCGCCCATTTGAGCTAAAATGATCAATAGCGCGCTTTGACGGATGAAGGTGCTTTTTCCGGCCATGTTCGGGCCCGTTAAGATGATCAAATGTTGTGTCGCAGTGTCAAGCAAGGTATCATTTGGGGTAAAACCGGCAGCGACGGTTCTTTCAACGATGGGGTGACGGCCATCCTTGATATCAATGAGGTCCGCATTATTGAGTTCCGGGAGGATATAACCGTCCCAATGAAAAAGTTTCTGCATTGACAGCAGGCAATCGATGGTCGCGATCTGCTGGCAAAACTGCTGAAGCAAAGCGGCGTGGTCCAAAATGGCATTTTCGATCGACGCGATGATGCGCCGTTCAATGGCCATGATCTTGTCTTGAGCGGTTAATATCTTTTCTTCATAGGTCTTTAACTCAGGCGTTATGTAGCGTTCGCCGTTAACAAGCGTTTGTTTGCGGATATAATCCGCCGGAACGGATCTTTGCTGGGCCTTGGATATCTCGATGTAATATCCAAAAACATTGTTAAAGCCGACCTTGAGCGAATTGATGCCGGTCCGTTTGATCTCTTCAGCTTGATATTGCAGCAGCCATTGCCGACCATTCTCCGCGAGTCCGCGTAATTCATCTAGCTCGGGATCAATGCCGCGGGCGATGGTCTTTCCTTCTGGTTTGCTTAAAGGGACATCAGGGTCGATCGTTCTAAAAAGTAATTCACGTAAAGTGGGCAGGTCAGAAATATTTAATAGCGCGTGTTCCAATGGATCCAGGGCTTCTTTGATCAGCGGCGCGCGTAATAAGCCCTGGCGCAAACTCACAATGTCTTTGACTGAGGCGCAATGACAGCTGATGCGTGATAATGCTTTTTCTAAGTCGGGCATATAATGCAGGCATTCATCGAGTGTTTGAGTGTTTTTTGGTGTTTCTTTTAGGCGCATAACAGCGTTCTGCCGGTCTTTTAGTGCGGTGATATCTTTGAGCGGATGAAAAAGCCAGAAGCGCAGCGATCGTTTTCCCATGGGCGTGACACTTAGGTCCAATGTGCGCAATACGGTTTCTAGTTCCAGTCCATAATGTGCCGCCGGAGAGATGAAAACATACTGATCGTTGGCAAAAAGTGCCACGCGGTTGATGTGTTTGAGGTCGGTCTTGCTTGTTTGGCGCATGTATTCCAGCAATGCGCCGCTGGCCGACTGTGCCGCCGGCAGATCCTCGATTCCAAAGCCGTTGAGGTTAAGGACCCCCAAATGTGCGCACAAGGATTTTTTCGCCATATCCGCATTAAAACACCAGTCATGATGTTTGGTTAAAAGGATATTCTTTAATTTAAGCAATGGGTGAGCCAGGAGTTCATTGATCTGTTCTTGCGCTGATTCCGGATAAATGCATTCCGCCACGCTTAGTTTGCTCAAGTATTCGATCGCCTGATGGGCATTGGCAATATGGTTGGTCATGATGGTGCCGCTGGTGGTATTGCAGCAGGCAAAACCGATACTGCCGTCCTTGCAGGGGAATAAGCTCATCAATGCACGGGCATCGGCATTATCATCTTAGTAGG
>JANNCL010000013.1:0-22627 GCA_031386565.1 Candidatus Omnitrophota bacterium | reverse complement strand
GCCATGGCTGATCTGGAACCGATCAATAAAAGGCAGGATAACGCACATCAAGGGGTGATGGCGGCGGCTTGGGATATGATCGGCCCTTATAAGCAGCTTTTGGATGATCTTCGGAGACATTTGTTATCCGAGAATTTAGGTGAAGTGACCACGTTGCAATTCATTGATCATGTGCAGGATGTTATTGCTAAAGAAGAGAACAAAAGTAATGCCGCTAATAAATTACGATTCCTTTTTAGTTTCTCGGGCACTTTTGCCGGCGGTAAGACCACGGTCGCTGATTTTGTCGGGAATGCGTTGGTTCGTAAGAATGTTCCTTGGAAGGTCAGGACACTGACGTTCGATGATTTTCTTAAGGAAAAAGAAGCAAGGGATCCCTGGAATACTGAAGACCCCATGAAAAAATTCGATGTTTCGCGTTTTATGGATTTTGTGAAGGCATTATCCGAGAACCGTATCGCTGCCAAGCCGATCTATGATCAGACCAGTAAGGGACAGTTTAAATTCGGGCTTGATGAACAAGGTAAAGTCACGGTCTTTTGCGGTGATCAGGAAATGGTCCTTGATATACAGGGAAATCAGCTTCGTGTAGAAAAATATAGTGTGCAGCGCACGCGGCAGGGAGAAAGGATCGCCAGGGGAAAATTATTAGGGCGTCAGGAAATGATCTTCGACAAGCAGATGGATTTGGTCTTAGGCGGCACGCCCATGCAATTGATCGCGACGCAAGAGCCAGGCCGGGCCCGTTTGAAGATCCAGATCAATAAGGCAACATTTGATTTAGAACAAGGAGAACAGGGCTGGTCATTGCTCAACTTCTATCATGAAGACCAAGCGATAGGGCCTGTTGTTCTGAGTCAGACCGTTAAGATAGAAGCATTGGAGGTTTGGGAGCCGGTTCAATCCGTTGCCCAGAGAGAGATCATTATCGTGGAAGGGATCCTGGCTCTGACCGCGTCACAGTATTTTGATCAATCGGCCAATATCAATGTTTCTGCCCGTGACCGGCGGGTAAGGGCGGACGAACGTGCTAAGGGACGAGGACAAAAGACGGGCAGTAGTTTTGCCGAAACCCTTATCCAGCGGGGGTATGATGAAGATCTGGTGGTCGATCATTTCAATGCGCTGGCAAGGGAGCAGCGGGGTATTGGCAAGAAACAACAGTCCCATTTTCAGATCAATGACATGTCCTTATCGGAATTATTGTTCCGATTATCGCTGTATGAACAAGTGACATCGGGGATGTTGATGCGTTTTGGGTCGGAGGGCCTGAATTTACTGGATGTTATTAGGGGGATCAGGATCGCGGGACGTCAGGCCAGGATGCAATGGCTGCGCAGCAAGGGCAGCGGTCCTTTTACTTTTCCTAAGGCATTCACTGAGCAAGAAGAACTGCCGCTGGCAGAAAAAGCAGCTTTGTATGGAGGGCCGGATCTGGTGACGCTAGGGCTAGGCGAATTCATAACGCTTCGAACATCCATTGATAAGAACGGCACAAAAGGGGCCCTGAATGCCGGCATGCATCAGAAATTGTCACGATTATTGCAGAGAACAGAAGGATTGATGACCGGAGCATCGATGGTCAATTTTGATGAGAACGGTCCGTTGATCGATATTGAGTATCCTTCTATGGGGGAATTGAAGGCGGCGGCACAGCATATTCAATTAAAGAGCGCGCTGTTGACCAATCAATTGCCTCTGATGCAAGGGGTTTTGTTATCTTCGTCGAATGAAACGGTAAAGAACGGGCAGCAATGGATCGATGATTTCTTCCGGGGTCAAAAAGACTTGTTTTTTCGGGGGATCTTGGATACTCAACCGAATATGGCGCAGCGTTATGGACTTGGTTTCTTTCATGGTGAGGGGGTTGTGCTGGGGCTTCATCCGGAATCGTATGTCATTGACGAGGAAGTGTATGACGCCATAGAAAGAATAGCGGCAGAAGAAAACGCTGCTCCATTCATGCGGGCTTTAATGGCTACGTACGCGCGACAAGGGCTGGCTATGGAGGATCTTAACGGATTCCAGCGCAGATTCATCGGTAATTCAGAAGCCGGAGAGGATTATCTTCGTTTGATCCCGGAAACGTTGCGTCCGTATTATCTTGATCAGGTCAGGAAATTTTTTAAAGATCGTCGTGAGGCTGAACATAGTGATCTTGGCCGTGATTGGAGAAGAGCCATTGCTCAAAAGGCAAACAAGGGATTTCAGAATGAGGGCATCGCCAATATCACGATCGATACTCATGAGATCCAGACTGCTGCGGCGATCATGGCGCGCTACGGATTTGATCATATAAAAAGGGATTTCTTGAAGTATTTGAAGGATAAAGGCGATCGAATGGATCTCAATAGTGGGACGCGCCGTCAGTTATGGCTACAAACGTATCAATTATCCCTGCAGGAGAACCGTTTTGATTTTCATTATGCCATGATCGAAAAGCTGGCAAGGTTAATGCAGGCCAATAAAGATTGGCTGACTGGGAAGAAGCCGCAAAAGGCGTATGAGCTTCTTTTACAAAGCCTGAGTGAGGAACGCGGCGGGAAATTGCCGATGCAAAGCCCCTGGATGAAAGACATCATTATCAAGGCGATACAATTCGCGTTGACGCTGTCGGCATCATCTGACGCCGCGATGAATGTTAAAGGGGGGATTGATCTGGACCCGGGACATTTTGATCTTCAGGTTCAGGGGAATCCCCAGAGGAATAGTCCATCGTTAACTTTAGCGGACATGGTTCTAATAGATCGTATCGGGGGGTTTACACCTCATATCATCGATATCCGATCAGCGGCGGGTCTGCCGATCTTCAACACCATAAAAGAATATCTGAGGCCTTAACGGCAAAAGCGGTTATACCTCGGTACAATTGATGATCTTTCATCCTTCTTTATACTCGATAGTTGGGTCTATTAATTCTTTGTGAGGAAAAGGGAGGGAATATGAGAAAGAAAGTATGGATCACTGTATATTTCTTGATGATCGTGGGTTCAGTGCTGGGTTTTGTTAAGATGAAAGAAGGGGCGGCATCTAACGGGGTAGCAGTAGAACGTGTGCATGAAAAGAAAGTCTTTGAGAACAATCAGAAGGTGTATAATAATGATGTGCAAAAAGCGATCAGGGCTGAGAAAGTGGTTGAAAAAGAGGTCGCCATAGAGGCGCAGGAAAAGAAGGAAGTAGAAGAGACACAGCGTAATGGTGAAGGTCAAATTAAGGTAAAGTTTTAATCAGGAGGTTTCGCGTGGAGTATAGAGCAAAGATCTTAGCATTTGCCGGGAGTACACGGGCAGGTTCATTCAATAAGAAACTGGTGTTGATCGCGGCTTCCGGTGCTCGGGAGATGGAGGCAAGCGTGACCTATATTGATTTGCGAGAATTTTCAATGCCGTTGTATGATGCGGATATGGAGATCGCGGCCGGTCTTCCGGAGAACGCGCAAAAATTAAAAGATCTCATTATAAGTCATCAAGGGCTGATGATCTCAGCCCCGGAGTATAACAGCAGCATTTCCGGGGTTCTGAAGAATACCATTGATTGGGTCTCTCGCCCGTTACCCGGCCAGTCTTCAGTGTCCTGTTTTGAAGGTAAAACAGCGGTGCTGATGAGTGCTTCACCGGGTGCATTAGGTGGATTACGGGGATTGGTCCATGTCCGAGCGATCTTAGGGAATATGGGGGTTTTGGTCTTGCCCCAGCAAGTTGCTGTTCCTGCGGCGCATGAAGCATTTAATGAACAGGGTGGACTTAAAGTAGCTGAAAAACAGAGGTCCGTTGAAAAGCTTGGTGCCGACTTGGCGCAGATGCTGATAAAATTGCATCGTGAGGTTATTCCTTCCTGATCTGTGTTTGATTTACCGTTGTCATAGCCCTGCAGTCTGCCATAAGAGCCGACAGGTTAAATACATTGCAGGGTTTATTTATTTTGGTACAATTGCTGACCAAATATATGATAAGCGGAAACATTAATTTACCACAATGATCAAACAACCGAAATATTCCCAAGAAGCAATCGCTAAATGCATTGATCTACTCCAAGACATTGTCGCGCATAGCGACGAGCTGGCGCATTTAACGGTGGATCAGCGCATTGCGTTGTTAAAGGCCGCGGGGCACATTTCGCGTCCGGACCGGGAAGAGATACGCAAGCGCAAGAAGGACCGGGAACAGCTCAAGCATCAGCGCCGCTCTTCGCATGAACGCAAGGTCAGGGCTTCGACGGGCATTCGTAGTGCCCGCGAGGCATCGGTGTTCACGGCGCCCCTACAGATCAGCGATCAGAGTAAGGCGTTCCCTAAAGAAATGGAATTAATGCGCCCCCAGGCATGCTATGTCTGTAAGGCGGAGTACACCAAGGTGCATTTCTTTTATGATTCTATGTGCCCGGCCTGTTCAGAATTAAATTATGCCAAGCGTTTTCAGACGGCACCGTTGCACGGCCAGGTGGCGCTGATCACGGGGTCGCGGCTTAAGATCGGTTATCAGGCCTCGGTCATGATGCTCCGTGCCGGGGCTTTGGTTATCGCCACCACCCGTTTCCCGGTTGATTCCGCGCTGCGTTATGCCCGGGAAAGTGATTTCCACCTATGGAAAGATCGTCTGCATATTTACGGGCTGGACCTGCGCCATACGCCCAGCGTCGAGCTGTTTTGTGATTATATCGAATCGAAATATGACCGGCTGGATCTGTTGATCAATAATGCCGCGCAAACAGTACGCCGTCCGCCGGGCTTTTACGCACATTTAATGGCTAATGAAATGGTCGATATCAACACCTTGCCCGTTGATGTCCAGGCCCTGCTGCGTCCTTTTGCTATTTGTAAGGATAAGCTTACATTAGTACCGGCGGCATCCGGGGCTGTCGCGACGCTCGGGTGGAACGGCACCATGCCGGGCATCGGATTAACGGCATCGGCAAAACTTTCCCAGATACCCTATACCCATGACCAGAACCTTCCGGCGGAGAAAGTTTTTCCCCGGGGGCAATTGGACGCGGACCTCCAGCAAGTGGATCTGAGGGAGAATAACAGCTGGCGCTTGCGTTTGGGCGAGATCCAGACCGCGGAGATGATCGAGCTGCAGTTGGTCAATGCGGTGGCCCCTTTCGTTCTTTGCAATCGTTTATCGACCATGATGAAGCGGGATAATACCGGCAAGAAACATATAGTCAATGTCTCCGCCATGGAGGGAAAGTTCCATCGTTATACCAAGACGGACCGGCACCCGCATACCAATATGGCCAAAGCCGCGCTTAATATGCTGACCCATACCTCGGCCAGCGACTTGGCTAAATACGGCATTTTCATGAATGCGGTTGACACCGGCTGGGTGACGGATGAGGATCCCGTGCAATTATCCCTGCGTAAACAAGCGGTGCATGATTTTCAGCCGCCGTTAGACATTGTCGACGGTGCCGCTAGGGTCTGCGACCCGTTCTTTCACGGCATTCTGACCGGGATGCATTGGTCGGGTAAATTCTTGAAAGACTATTTCCCGGTCGATTGGTAAAACACCAAAATACGCAAAACAGGCGGTTATGTTTAATAGCTTGCAGGTATGGCGTATTTTGATAGAATTGAATATCTGACGGGTGTATTTTTGCCTGTTTTTGATCGTTTTTCTGATGAAGATTTTTTTAGAGAAGAGGATATAATGAATGAACAGCATCAAGCCCAACCGGATGTGGCTTTTCAATTAAAGAAGATCCAGGATCAATTGACATCTTTAGAGCGTAAAGTAGATGCCTTACTTAACCAAGCTCAAGAAAAGACTTTCAATAAGGAGAGGACTTTCTCAAAGACATTCCGTCCTTTTCGCCATGATTCACGTCCTGGCAAAGGTCCGCGGGATTCCGGTCCTCGAGAGAAGCCTTTTAGTAAGGAAGGGTCATTTGAAAAACGCCGCAGCAATGAAGATCGCGGCTACCCTAAGAAGAAGCCGTTCTTTAAGAATGATAAAGGCGGGTTTAAGCAGTAGATGGTGAAGGATCAATGAGATGCTTCATCAGCAGTATAAAAACAAGGAGAAGTGAAATGGGTTTTCAAGGCGGATTTGATAGAGCACCAAAAGAAATGCACAAAGCGATTTGCACCGAATGTAAAAAAGAATGCGATGTCCCTTTCAAGCCGAGCGGGGATCGTCCTATCTATTGTAAGGAATGTTTTTCCAAACGTAAAGATGGTGGCCGCAGGTAACCAAGACCCTTTGGGTCTTTTGATACAGGTTGCAAAAGCCCGTCAGTAAAACACTGGCGGGCTTTTTATATAGGCTGTAATCATAGGGAATCTTTTGAATGAGTGATTATGTAAAGAGTGAAACAGCGCGCAGGCGGACATTCGCCATTATTTCCCATCCTGACGCGGGAAAGACTACTTTAACGGAGAAATTGTTATTGTACGGTGGGGCTTTGGACCTGGCCGGCTCGGTCACTTCCCGGAAGAAACAGCGGGAAACCGCGTCGGATTGGATGGAGCTGGAGAAGAAACGCGGTATTTCCATATCATCTACGGTATTGCAATTTGATTATGACGGTTTTCGTTTGAATTTACTCGATACACCGGGGCATAAAGATTTTTCGGAAGATACGTACCGGGTGCTGATGGCGGTCGACGCGGTCATCATGGTCATCGATGCCGGTAAAGGGATAGAAAGCCAGACGCTTAAGTTATTCGAAGTTTGCCGTAAGCGCGGCATCCCTATTTTCACTTTTATGAATAAGCTTGACCGGCCTTCAAGGCCGCCGCTTGAGCTCATTGATCAATTAGAAAAAGTATTAAACCTGCACGCGTTTCCGGTCAACTGGCCTTTAGGCAATGGTCCCGAATTCAAAGGGATTTACGACCGTTTAAAAAAAGAAGTGCATTTGTTCGAGCGAACACCGGGCGGGGCTTATCAAGCGCCGGTTTCCGTGCATGATCTAAGTGACCCCTTTGTGAAGAGCATTATGTTCGACCGCACCTATGCGGAAGTGGTGGAAGAACTGCAGATGTTAGACGGGGCCCATGGCGGTTTTGACCGTCAAGCTGTCTTAGCCGGAAAGTCGACACCGGTTTTCTTTGGCAGCGGCGGGAACAATTTCGGGGTGGAATTTCTTTTAAAAGGATTTTTGGAATATTCTGCCGAGCCAACCCCGCGTCATACTAAGGATGGGGTGCTTCCGCTTGATTCCCCTGATTTTTCCGCGTTCATCTTTAAAGTGCAGACGAACATGAATCCGCTGCACCGGGACCGGGTGGTCTTTGCCAGGGTTTGTTCCGGGAGATTTTATCGGGATATGTTGGTTTATCACGCGCGTTCGGGCAAAGAAATAAAGATCGCGGATTCGTATAACATTTTCGGTCGTTCCAGAGAAGTGACCAATGAAGCGTACCCGGGGGATATCCTGGCTTTTGTGACAAAGCTGGATTTCCGCATCGGCGATACGATCAGTACCAACCCTAAGCTGGTGCTGGAACAGATCCCGCGTTTTGCGCCGGAATGTTTCGGATATTTACAGAATTCCATGGCCTCCTCTAATAAATCTTTCCGTAAAGGGATCGATCATCTGCTTTCCGAAGATATTGTGCAGGCATTCCAAGTCGACGGGTCCCGCAGCGCGACACCGTTATTAGGCGCGGTCGGACCTCTGCAATTCGAGGTCTTACAGTACCGCTTAAAAGATGAATATGGGGCGGATACGTATTTAGAATCTCAGCCGTGGAAATTCTTAAGATGGGTGGACACTGGGTTGACCGATGCGGAATTAAAAGATTTGGTCCCTCAAGGCGGCGCGTTCTGCATTGATGATCAAGACCGACGGGCCCTTCTTTTTCCGACACCCTGGTCGTTAAAATATTTTACTGAAAAGAATTTAAACGTAAAACTTTTGGATACTCCGCAACAATTAGGTTAGTATAGATGAAATCGTTCAACGAGAAATTAACAAAGGAGCATGACATGGGTGATAAGAATCCTAAGAATAAAGTAAAAGCTAAAAAACAAGTTAAGAAGTAATTAGCTTAACGTTATTGCATCATTTGAACCCGGGCCTTGTATTCACAAAGCCCGGGTTTTTTATTGAACAGAATTTTCGTTTCGAACTATTTATATAAGATCGGATTTAACATGTTGACAAAGAGTTGCTTGGCGGTATTATATAGCTGTATGGCTATATAATTATATGATAACAGACCTGGAAAAAATATTAAAAGTGCTTTCGGACCGTAATCGGATCAGGATCGTTAAACTCCTCGAGAAGAAGAAGCTGTGCGTGTGTGAATTGGCGTTCGTATTGTCGATCAAACAGCCCAGCGTTTCCAGGCATTTGAAGCGGTTAAAGAGTGTCGGCCTCATTGCCGAAGAACAGGATAGTTTCTGGACGAATTATGTCCTTTGCGTAAAAGGCGACAAACGTTTTGCGGTGTTATTACGACAATTATGTGTGTGGCTGGAGGAAGATGGGCAGATCAAGATCGACCAACAGAAACTGCGCAAAGCTGACCGTACCAAGTTGTGTTGCCAATAAAATTCTGATACATCACAGGAGGGGAACATGAATACCGACGTAAAAGTGACGGAGAAGAAAGAAGAGAATAAGAAGAAAGGTTTTTGGAAGGGGCTTTTGGAGAAGATGGATAAGAAAATGGAAGAGAAATCGAATCAATCATCGTGCTGCGGAAAAGATCCCAAGGCGGGTAAATGTTGTTAGAATTCACGCATTGGCTTGTTTTCAATGTCTTTGGCCTTGATCCCAATGCTCAATTTGCCAAAGCATTAGATTTCTTTATTTATGATTCCATCAAGATCCTTTTGATGCTTTTTGGGATGATCTTCGCGGTTGGTTTCTTGCGGACATTCTTATCTCAGGAAAAGCTCAAAGGATGGTTGGCCAAGCGGGGCGCATTAGGCAATTTCATGGCCGCGTTATTCGGAGCGGTGACCCCGTTCTGTTCGTGTTCCTCTATCCCTTTGTTCTTTAGTTTCCTGAAAGCGGGGATCCCGCTTGGTATCACCTTTTCTTTTCTGATCACCTCGCCGCTGATCAATGAATACCTGGTTGTGCTGATGTTAGGCACGTTTGGCTGGAAGATCACGCTGCTGTATGTGGCGAGCGGCCTTTTGATCGGTTTTTTTGCCGGGCTTATTCTTGGTAATATGAGATTAGACCGGTATTTGGTCGCGGATATGCGCCTTGATACAAAGGATAATGTTCAAAACAAGGATGTCTATACTTTGAAACAGCGTGCAGGTTATGCCTGGCATGAGGCTGCGGGGATCGTACGAAAACTTTGGATATGGGTACTTGTCGGTGTTGCCATCGGCGCGTTCATCCATGATTACGTGCCCCAAACGATGATACAGAGCATATTGAGCAAGACGGGTGTATTCTCCGTTCCCATCGCGGTTCTGATCGGTGTGCCGATGTACGGCAGCTGCGCGGCGATCGTCCCCATTGCGGTGGTATTATTTGAGAAAGGTATCCCTTTGGGAACAGCGTTGTCATTCATGATGGCGATCTCGGCGCTGAGTTTGCCGGAAGCGATCATGCTGCGGCGCGCGATGCATTTAAAACTCATCGCGATATTCTTTGCCATCACCACCATCGCGATCATCCTAACGGGGTATTTGTTCAATATGCTTCAATCCGTACTTATCTAAAGGAGAGAAAGATGAAAAAGAAGGTATTGTTCGTATGCATCCATAATTCCGCTAGAAGCCAGATGGCGGAGGAAATGCTGCGTAAATTAGGGGGCGGCAAGTTTGAAGTTGAGAGTGCCGGGATAGAACCCGGGAAATTAAATCCCATTGTGATTGAGGTATTAAAAGAAGAGGGTATTGATATCACGGGAAAGCCGACCAAGGCTGTGTTCGAATTGTACAAAAATGGCAATTATTATAATTATGTGATCACGGTATGCGATGAAGCCAGCGCCGAGCGCTGCCCTATATTCCCTGGTGGCGGAGAACGCTTGCACTGGGGCTTTACTGATCCATCCAAATTTGAAGGAACCCCGCAGGAGAAGTTCGCTCAAACAAAGGCTGTGAAAGAAGAGATCCGCCGTAAGATCAGCGCTTGGCTGCAAACGAACCCTTAGGAGAATGTAATGGCAGAATCGATCGGTCAGAAACTTTCTTTCTTGGACAGATTCCTGACATTATGGATATTTTTAGCCATGGGTCTGGGTGTTGGCCTTGGGTTCTTAATACCGGGCATTGGTCAATTCTGGGGGCATTTTCAAGCAGGGTCGACCAATGTCCCGATCGCTATAGGACTTGTCTTGATGATGTATCCGCCCCTGGCCAAGGTTAAATATGAACAGATCGGCCGTATCTTCCGGAATAAAAAACTACTGACATTATCTTTGGTGCAGAACTGGATCATCGGACCGGTCGTGATGGCGGGATTAGCCATTGTATTCCTGCGCGGCTATCCGGAATATATGATCGGTGTTATCCTGGTTGGTTTGGCACGCTGCATCGCCATGGTCATTGTCTGGAACGACTTATCCAACGGTGATCGTGAACTAGCGGCAGGGCTAGTGGCATTTAATGCGGTCTTTCAGGTGCTTTTTTATGCGCCGTATATTT
The DNA here is from genome assembly GCA_031386565.1 of Candidatus Omnitrophota bacterium. GTDB lineage: Bacteria > Omnitrophota > Gorgyraeia > Zapsychrales > Fredricksoniimonadaceae > JACQQW01. Next base: position 12,065 of record JANNCL010000013.1, on the reverse strand, counting down.
ACCTTTTTGTAACATTGCTGTTAAATTTTTTAGGAATAGCCAAGGGTTTGAATATCCATATTTCAATGGGGGAGTCGGCTAAAACGGTAATGATCTATCTGGGCATCCCGTTCTTTGCGGGTTTCGTCAGCCGATTTGTGTTGATCAAAATGAAGGGTCAGGAATGGTTCGAAAAGATCTATATCCCAAGGATCGGTCCGATCACACTCACGGCGCTTTTATTTACGATCTTTGTCATGTTCTCGCTTAAAGGAGAGTACATCGTCCGTTTGCCTTTGGATGTGATCCGGGTTGCGGTGCCGTTGACCATTTATTTTATCGTGATGTGGTTTGTGAGCTATTGGTTCTCACGCAAATTAAAGTCTAGTCATGCCCAGGCTGCGGCGGTGTCATTTACTGCGGCCAGCAATGACTTTGAACTCGCGATCGCGGTTGCCGTTGCTATTTTTGGCATTAATTCGATGCAGGCTTTCGCAACCGTTATTGGTCCGTTGATCGAGGTGCCGGTGATGTTGGGGTTGGTTCATGTTGCCAGGAGTCTTCGAAAGAAGGGATGATCCAGAAATGATCTAGAGGTACCCGCGGTCCGTCGCGAATATTTCTTGTTCCTTCGGTTTTAGCACAGGTATCTTCTTGCGAACAAGATCCGGGATGTTGCGTAAGGTCATTTCTTTGGATTTCAAAACGGTGTGCCAATAAAACCGCATGCCCGATAGAGGACGGATCCGGTAAAACAGCAGTTCGGTCACCATGGACATATTCCCGATCATGCGGAATAGTATATTATCCGGATACGCGACGATCTTTTTGAATAACGGGATCCATCGGGGGGAAAATTTTACGAATATCCAGAATAAAGAAGCGATGTTCCGGAATTCTTTCGCGTAGGGAGTGATCAGATTGATCTCGGTAGATTCCGCCACGTGTTTTTCAATGTCGAAATTAGGGTCTACAAAACCGTTCTTGATGGCATAATCGACCATGGGCAGGCCGGGAAATAATAAGAAGGTGCAGGCCCTGGTATAATTAGATTTTAATTTCATGTTCAATTCAACAGTTTCAAATGCCTGGTCCAATGTTTCGCCGGGTAACCCGATCATGTTGGTTGTCATCATTTTGATCCCGCGCTCGTGCAGGAGTTTGGCGCCTTCGACCATGTGTTCATTCTTCACGTTCTTCTTGATGACAACGGACCGCAGTTCTTCACTGCCTGATTCAAGGCCGATGGCGACCCCGTAAGCCCCTGACTTGACCAACAGGTCGGCGGAGTGCTTGACTACGGAATCGTAACGGATATTGCACGAATAGGGGATGCCGATCACTTTAGGGTACAGGTCGGAAAACTCCTCCAGCCATTCATAGGCATTACGGATAAAGAATAGATCGTCGGAGAAATGCACATGTTTCAAGGGGTAACGGTCCTTGATGTATTTGATCTCATCAATAATGCGTTGAGGCGTTTTGCGGCGTACGTAATTCCCTTTGCCTTTATACATCCCGCGGATGACCGGTTCATGGCAGAAGGTGCAGGGGTAAGGACAGCCCATGCTGGCGATGAAACGTTTCATGGGTACATCCCGTAGAAAAGCATATTTGTAATAGAGCTCTCTGTCCGGGAAAGGCAGGTCGTTTAAGTTTGCTGTCGAGCGCATTTCATTTTGATAAATGGTCCCGTCCGCTGTTTTCACGTGCAGGTTGGCGATCTTGGTGATATTCTTGCCGGCTTCCATAGCTTCGACGAGTTCTAAGAAGGCTTCTTCGCCTTCGCCGCGGCAAATGATGTCGATCCCGTCGTTTTTGAGTACGTCCGGAGAATAGGTCGGATGTGGTCCCCCCATGATCATGGGAACATTGAATGTTTTTTTGAGGCGTTGAGAAATGGTGATCAGTGAATTGTGAACGCCGGTCAAGGCAGAGAAAGCAATGATCTGCGGATTGATCGCACGCACCGCCGCTTCAAGATCCGAAGTATGGGTCATTAAGAGTAGATCGGTCGTATGACCGTGCGCTTTTAGCATCCCGGAAATATTCGCGACGCCGATCGATTCTTGTATCCCGTTATTTTGAATGAAAAGGACCTTCATGACTTCCTGAATTGTAACAAAACATTTTAGAACGACAAATCTTTAATTTTTTAGTTAATTCCTTCTGATAGTCCCTAAAATCCCTCCTGGTAAATAGTTCGGGCGGTTTTAATGATTTAGGAGTATAATGAACTACTTCTCTTGGAGATCTTAAGTTTTTCAACCTTTTTCCTTTTTTTACTGGATGGTACGGATGATCCAAGAAATGCCTAAGCGTAGTTCATTTTTAGTGCCCTTTAAATTCAAACGGTATTATGAATCGAAGAATCGGAAGATGCGGATATTCGGCCCCTGTGAAGTGACGGGTAAGAATCATGAGATTTATGTTTCGGTCGAAGGGTTTTTCGTGTACATGCAGGGTTTTAAGAATATAGCGGAAGCGTTGGTAAGTTCTTCCGCGGAAGAGCGGGAATTTGTCCTAACAGGTGTTTCGCCCGAAGGGCATAAGATACAGGAGCAAACCATATGAAAATCGAACAAGAAGTCGATAGTTTGATCCAAAAGAGCGGCGGCGGGTACCGGGAATGGTATGTGGGCATTGCCATCGATCCCCGCAAACGTTTGTTTGACGGGCATAATGTTGATGAAAAACGCGGGATCTGGACATTTAAGGACGCGGGCACCGAGATCGACGCGCGGGAAATGATGGCGGTATTCGTGAAAAAAGGCTGCAAGGGTGGCATGCTCAATAAAGATAGTTCCCGGCATGTATACTTTTACAAGATGACCCGTACAACGCATGGGTAGGACTGCTTTTTATCCTTTCATCGAGGGCTTACGTGGATTTTCTTTCCTGTGGGTCTTGATGTACCATATCCATTATCATTTCAGCTTTCCGATCAATTCTTCCTTAGACATGTTCATGAGAACGGGAGAGCTGGGTGTCAGTTTGTTCTTTCTGATCAGCGGCTTTCTCATTACGGGTATCTTGATCAAGGATTTTGATACGCCGATTGATGTCAGGGTTTTTTACGTAAGAAGGGCATTGAAAATAATTCCCTCCTATGTATTCCTGTTACTGGTCACCATGGCGATCTTTTATAAGAGCGCGTTGTGGCAGCACGTTGCGGGGTATTTGTTGTTCTTGCAGAATTATTTAAGAATTGTTCCGGTGTGGGGGCATTTATGGTTGATCTCCGTAGAGGAGCATTTTTATTGCTTATTCCCGTTGTTGTTGTGGGGAATATTCCGGATATGGCCGTTGGCAAAACAACGGCACGTTGCACTGGTAGTAACGTTGCTGGTTGTTTGGGGATTACTTGTAGGTTTACGGCATCTGGGGGCATTTAATGTGGTGTGGTTCCCGGGACAAGCCGCGTGGCAGCAGATGACGCATTTTCGCATGAGCGCGATCATCTTGGGTGTTATGATCAAACTCTTTGAAGGGCAGATCATGCGTTATGGGAAAAAGGTCACCGCTTGGGCCGGCATCGCGATGGCCGTATTGATGGTATATTATTTCTCCGCTTTTTTCTGGGATTTTAATATGGATATCTTTTTGTGGGGCGAGTTAAGCATGGCGGCTGTTTTTTTGTTAAGTTATGGTAATGCGGCGCGCAGCCACGAATTATTAGGCAGTAAAACGTTACGTTTTGTCGGGAAAAATTCTTATGGTTTATATTTGTGGCATTATCCGCTGGTGATATTTTTTCAGCCTTTTTGGAAGACATACGGTAAACTACCGACGATATCGGCATATATTGTGACTGTTTTTGCGTGCGGGATCCTTTCCACGATGATCGTCGAACAATATTTCTTAAAAGTGCGGGACCGATGGGTGCCGGCAAGGATATAGGGATGGATGCGATTAAGGAATTACCGTCATTTACAGCGCTTGGTTGTTCGCCGGATCTGATACAGGCTGTGGGTTATGCCGGATATGAACAGCCGACCGCCGTACAAGCAAAGACTATTCCGTTAGTCTTGGCCGGCAAAGACCTTATTGCTCAGTCTAAGACTGGGACGGGAAAGACCGCTGGTTTTGCGCTGCCTATTTTACAATTATTGCAAGATGGGCCTGAGGAAGAACGTAAAACGATCAAGGCGCTCATTCTGACCCCGACCCGAGAATTGGCCATGCAGGTTGCCGCGGCGATCAAGATCTACGGGCGTCATTTAACAAAGCCTTTGCGTACGACGCTTGTCGTGGGTGGTCTGAACATTGATGTGCAGCTAAGGAATTTGATCCACGGAGCGGATATCGTAGTGGCCACCCCGGGGCGGCTGTTGGATGTGGTGATACGTCAGAAAGTTGATTTCCGTACGTTGCAGTTTTTGGTCATCGATGAAGCGGATAAGATGTTCGATCTGGGATTTTCCAAAGAGTTGGTGTCGGTATTGAATTTATTGCCGCTCAAGCGGCAGAATTTATTATTCTCAGCGACGATTGATGATAATGTCAGAGAACTGGCCCGGAAGTTTATGCCGGAGGCGGTTCAGATCGCGATCGAGGAAGCGGCTTCGACAGTTGAGAAGATCCATCAGCGGGTCATTCTAGTCAATCGCACAAATCGCGGGCCTTTATTGCGGTATTTGATCCAAAGCGGGCATTGGGAACAGGTGCTGATCTTTGTGGCCACGGTCCGGGGGGCGGATATCCTGACGGTGAAATTAAATAATGCCCATATTCAGGCCAATGCTTTTCACGGCGGATTGACGCAGGCACAACGCAGCGAAGTGCTCAGTGATTTTAAAGCTAAGCGGATCAAGGTCATGGTGGCAACGGATCTAGCGGCGCGCGGCATTGATATTGATGACTTGCCGTATGTGGTTAATTATGACCTGCCGCGCTCTCCCGAAGATTATATTCACCGCATCGGCCGCACGGCCCGGGCGGGTAAATCAGGGACGGCGATCACTTTTATCGGGCAGGAGGATCAGTCGCATTTTAGTTTGATCGAACGACGGGTGCGCATGCGCATCCCACGGGAATCGATCAAAGGATATGAAATAACAGGAGCGCCGTTGCTGGAAGTGAAAGGCAGCGCGCCCATCAAAGGCAAACGCATGAGTAAGAAAGACAAAGCGCGTTTGGCTAAAGTCAAGGAAGAGGGACATCGTGGTTAAAACATCGAAAGATTTTGCAAGTGTTGGGTTAAGCCAGCCTATTTTGGATAATCTTAAGTCATTGGGTTATCTGGAAATGACACCGATTCAGGAAAAGGGATTGCCGTTTGTTCTAGGCCAGCGGGATTTTATCGGTCAGGCGAATACCGGCAGCGGGAAGACCGCGGTTTTTGCCTTAGGGATCCTGACAAAAATCGATCAGAAGAATCCGATGCCGCAGGCTTTGGTGTTGGTACCGACCCGCGAATTAGCGGAACAAGTAGCCAATGAGATCCGCCGACTGGCGCGCTTTACCAATAATATCAAAGTGATCACGATCTCCGGCGGTGCGGATGAGCATCATAAGGTCAAGTCGCTCAAACAAGGAGCGCATATCATCGTGGGGACCCCGGGGCGCATTACTAAATTGCTTGAGACGGGTATTTTCATTGCCTCCGATGTTAAAGTGCTGGTTCTGGATGAAGCGGACCGTTTGCTGGAAATGGGGACGATCGCCGAGATCAATCATATCGCCTCATTCACACCAGAGGACCGCCAGACCATGTTATTCTCGGCAACATTCCCTAATGGGATCAAGACCTTAAGCGCCAGCCTTCAGGAAGACGCCGCGCAGGTGACCGTTGATTCACAGCATCAGACCGGCACGATCAAGCAGCTATTTTTTCAAGTAGAAGCATTAAAAAGCGAAGCATTGCTAAGAGTGCTGTCCCATTACCGTCCGGAATCCTGTATTATTTTCTGCAACAGCCGCGAGGCGTGCAATCAAGTGGCGGGAATGCTGCGCACCAAGAAGATCGATTCTTTGCAGATACACTCAGATTTGGAACAACCCGAGCGCACCTTGATCCTGATCAAGTTCGATAATAGAAGCTGCCGCATCATGGTGGCGACCGATCTGGCTTCCCGCGGCCTTGATATCAAGGACGTGAGCATGATCATCAATTTTGACTTGCCCTCCGACCATGAACTGTATGTCCATCGCATCGGCCGCACTGGCCGCGCCGGACAGGAAGGCCTTGCAGTCAGTTTATTTACCCATAAAGAACGCGCGATCCTAAGAACGATCAGCGGCTATTTAAAGACCGAATGCCCCACCATGGAGCTCAATGAGCTGGATAAATTAAAGCCCGTTGTCATGCGCCCGTTCATGTCGACCATTTATATCAGCGGCGGCAGAAAAGACAATATCCGCCCCGGCGATATTGTCGGTGCCCTGACCAAGGATGCGGGACTCAAAGTCGATGAGATCGGCAAGATCCATATCCTGGAAGTCAACAGCTACGTTGCCATAAGCCACGAGAAACAAGCCCAGGCCATAGAACGTTTAAGCGTCAGCAAGATCAAGGGCAAGAAGTTCAAGGTAGGCAAAGCGTAATAATTCGGTGCCACCCACCGTAACCCGATTTTCTAATAGAGAAGCTAGTCGTCTTGACAGAACAAATCAATTTGCTAAGCTTATGGAGCATAATTAACAGTTCCCCCGATTGTTAAGAATTTTGTGCTACTTACTAAAAGCCATATCAATACATTACATTCCCCCGGTGTAATTAACGAAGGGGAGAATGTATGCCAAGAATCAAACGCATTGAAGAAGCGAACTATCCGTATCACATTATCCAAAGAGGCAACAGGCGGCAACGGGTATTCTTAAGAGAAACAGATAATGATCTTTATCTTAAAATATTAAGGGTACATGCGCAGTTCTATGGATTGGAGATCTGGGCATATTGTCTGATGGTCAATCATGTGCATCTTATCGTTGTCCCAAGAGTCAAGGATACTCTAACGGTGTGCATCGGCGAGGTGCATCGTCAATATACGCGGATGATAAATTTCAGAGAAGGGTGGCGAGGACATTTATGGCAGGGTCGGTTTAAAAGTTTTCCTTTAGATGAACGGTATTTATTTGCCGCGTTGCGGTATGTGGAACGAAACCCTGTAAGGGCCAAGATGGTATATAAAGCAGAAGAGCATTTGTATAGCAGTGCCAGGGCGCATATTAAGAAACTGGAGGATAAAACACTAACGCATTTTTATTTGCTTGATCGCATAAAAGATTGGGGAATTTTTTTACAGGAGTCAGAGAAAGATAAAGAGTTTCAAGATTTGCGCGTGAATCAAGAAACTGGACGGTCTTTAGGGGATGACAACTTTATCAAGGATCTTGAAGGATTAACAGGGCAGGAGTTAATGATAAAAAAGCCCGGTCCAAAGATAAAATAATTCGGGTTACGGTGGGTGGCGCCGAATTATATGGGTGGCGCCGAATTATACCTGCGTACAATTGCCTCGTTTTTACCTTCCCTTAGTATACCCTTATGTACCTATTGCCTAAAGAAGTGCCTTTGCCTTTTTTAGAACGCGTTGGAAATAAGGTTGTATTTATTTATGAAAGCGCGAGTTCCTGGATCGTGTTCTTGGGTGATATTACTGTTTCTATTTGGCGTTTAGTCACCGGCCGGGTATATTTTCGCGTTGATGATTTTATGCGCATCGTTAAGCGCTGCGGGATCGATACCTTGCTGCTGGTGGCGCTGATCAGTTTATTGGTCGGAATGATCTTGGGTTTTGTAGGCTCCATACAATTAAAGATGTTCGGTGCGCAGATCTATATTGCCGATATCGTGGGGATCGCCATGGTGCGGGTTTTATCGGCGGTCATGACCGGAATTATCGTGGCTGGCCGCGTTGGGGCATCGTTCGCGGCGGAACTGGGGATGATGCAGACCAATGAAGAGATCGATGCGCTAAAGACCTTAGGGATATCACCTATAGAATTCTTGATCGTTCCGCGCGTTCTGGCGCTCATCTTAATGATGCCTTTATTGACGATTTATGCGGATCTAGCAGGAGTGGTGGGTGGTTTTTGTGTTAGTGTCGGAATATTGCACCTAAACCCAACAGAATATCTGAATCATACAGAGCATTCCATCCATTTGAGTTATGTCTGGATTGGTCTTATTCATAGCGTGGTTTTTGGCGTGATCATTGCGGTTTTTGGCTGCTGGAGCGGCATTTCCAGCGCGCGGGATTCGACGGGAGTCGGTTACGCGACCACATCTGCGGTGGTGACGTCGATCACTGGCATTGTCATTGCCACGGCGATCATTACCTTTATATGCCAGATATTAGGGGTGTAGCACATGGATGCAATAAATTTGCCGGCCATTGAAGTGCGTGGGCTAAGTCTTGGTTATGGCGATATTGCCGTCATGCAAGATCTTAGTTTTAGTGTGAATAAAGGGGATATTTTCATTGTCATGGGGGTCAACGGTTGCGGCAAGAGCACATTGCTTAAATCGCTGATTGGATTAAAAGAACCGATGGCGGGGAAAGTTTTATATGCCGGTAAAAGTTTTTGGGATGCCGATGAAATTGGGCAAAAAGAATTGATGCATGGGTTCGGGGTCCTTTATCAAAGCGGTGCGCTATGGAGCGCAATGACGGTCGAAGAAAATGTGGCTTTACCGCTGCAGATTTATACCAAGCTATCGCCATCACAAGTGCAGGAAGCGGTCATGCAAAAGCTGACGCTGGTTGGATTGCAGGATCAGGGGGATCTTTATCCGTCAGGTTTAAGCGGAGGCATGCGTAAACGCGCCAGCCTTGCACGGGCGATCGCTTTAGATCCTAAGATCATATTCTTTGATGAGCCATCCGCCGGGCTTGATCCGATCAATGCACGCAAACTAGATGATTTGATCCTGGATCTGCGGGATCATCTAGGGGCCACGATCATGGTCATCACCCATGAATTGGCCAGCATTTTTGCCATTGGGAACAATTCAGTTTTCTTAGATGCAGATAGTAAAACAATGATCGCTGCGGGAGACCCTAAGTGTTTATTAAAAGAATCAAAAGATAAAAGAGTTGTAGATTTTCTAACAAGGGCAAAAGTTTGAGCAATTGACGGTGTTTAGTAAGTTTTCCCCTCCCTTGATGGGAGGGGTAGGGGAGGGTGAGAAAAGGAGCAAAGAGGATGAGTAAAAAAGTAAATAAAAAATGGGTCGGTCTGTTCGTCCTGGGGGCATTGGCGCTGCTTGTGATCGGTATCGTGATCCTGGGTTCGGGAGAGATCTTCAAGAGGACCAATAAATTTGTACTGTATTTTGATGGATCGGTAAAAGGTCTTTCTGTCGGGGCTCCTGTAAAATTTCGGGGAGTCAGCATCGGCATGGTCAAAGATATCAGCCTTATTTATGACGCCAAGTTAGGGACGATCATGCTCCCGGTCATTGTCGAGATCGAACAGGGGCGTATCAAAGGAGCTCCGAGTTTTGGCGAGATCAATGGTGATAAGAAGATGATCGCGTTAGGTTTAAGGGGAAAATTGGAAGTTCAAAGTGTTTTGACCGGGCAGCTGATGATCGCTTTTGATTTTTATCCGGATAAACCCGCGCAATTGCGGGGCATCATTAAGGGTTACCCGGAATTGCCAACGGTTCCGGCATCGACCGATCTTTTTGATCTGGTCAATGAGATCCCCATTAAAGAGATCGCCAAAAATTTGGAAGCAACCGCAAAAGGGGTGGATCGGTTGGTCAATTTTAGCGACCTGCAAGGAACCTTGTATGATATGCGCAACACTTTTCAAGAAACCAAGCAGGCCATGCGCTCATTCCATTTGCTGACCGAATATCTGGAACAGCATCCGGAGGCGATATTAAAAGGGAAAGCAGCCCTTTAGGAGATTCAATGGGAAAAAGTACAAAAAATATGTTGATGATGGTGATGGGGTCGTTGTTGTTATCGAGCGGCTGTATATCGGTGCCTAAAAGCCCGTCGCCAAGGTTCTATGCGCTCCAAACTGTATCGGAAGATTCGGCTTTAAAGAAAATAAGCGTTGCAGGCGATGCATTGATCGGTATCGGACCGGTGAAGATCCCCGAGTATTTGAACAGGCCGCAAATAGTGACGCAAAGCGCTGATAAAACCCTTAAGTTCTCACAATTCGACCGTTGGGGGGAATCCCTAGATCTGGCGGTCGCCCGTTTGACCAGGGAAGATCTGAACATCATCCTTCCGGACACGAAACTTCTGTTATATCCCTGGAATGCGGCAGTGCCGATCCGATACCGGATAAGCATTGAGATCGTTCAGTTAGACAGCGTTTTGGACGGTGATCTTACGTTCGCCGCACAATGGCTGGTGATCGATATGCAGCGCATGACGACATTGAAGATCAAAAGAACAACTTTCAAGCAAGCGATCATGCCGCAGGATTATTTCGGTCTGGTTAAGGCTTTAAGCGCGGCATGCGCGGTATTAAGCCATGATATTGCGGATACCTTGGCCATGATCAAAGATCCCGCTTAAGAATTCCATCGTAAAGACCCGACCTATACCTCGGTACAATTGATTCATTTTGTTTAATCCTTAGAATACGACCATGACATTCTTATCTGATGCTTTTAAAACAAGCGCAGATCGTTTTTAACTTAAAAGGAGGATCAAATGACTACAGAAGCTATTTTGCTCGTTGTAATAATTGTTTTACTGGCCGGGACATTGCCAGTGTGGCCGCACAGCAGGTCATGGGGATATGCGCCGACCGGTGTTTTCACATTGTTATTAGTTGTTCTGATCTTTTGGGCATTGGCTGGCGGCCGTCCGCTTTTTAGACATTCCGGCGGGGATATTAAATCAAGCATGCAGAACATGGGAGAGGATATTAAAGCCACAGGACGCGATGCGGCAGCCTCAATACGCCGTACAGTTCAATAGATAGAAGAACGAAGGTCTTTGGAGATCATATGTCGAAGAAAACAGTAGCAGAATTATTGATCGAACGACTGATGCAATGGGGCGTAGATACGATCTTTAGCCTTCCTGGCGATGGGATCAATGGGATCTATGAAGTGTTGCGTGTTAATGAAAGCAAGATCAAGGTGGTGCAGGTGCGCCATGAAGAGGCCGCGGCTTTTGCGGCGTGCGCCTATGCGAAATATTCCGGCCGTTTAGGGGTATGTTTGGCTACTTCCGGCCCCGGCGGTGTGCATTTATTAAACGGCCTTTACGATGCCAAGTTTGATGGTCAGCCGGTTTTGGCCATCACCGGGCATACATTCCATGATCTGATCGGCACGCATTACAAACAAGACTTGGACCTTGATAAATTATTCATGGATGTGGCCGTGTATAATCAGCGGATCATGGGTCCGTCGCATGTGCATAATGTGGTCGACGAAGCGGTTAAAACGGCATTAAGTAAGCGCGGTGTCGCGCATATTAATATTCCTAAAGATATACAAAGCTGGGAATTAGACGGCCAGCGTTCATCGGCCAATACACCGGCGCATAGCGCGGATATTTATCATATGTCACGCCCTGTGCCATCTCAAGCTGAGTTGATGGCTGCTGCATCGATCATTGATCAAGGCCGTAAGATCGTTATTTTAGTCGGTAGCGGGGCATTGGGTGCGCGTGCGGAAGTTCTGCAGTTAGCAGCCATGACACAAGGGGTGGTGGTCAAGGCCCTTTTGGGAAAAGCCGTTATCCCGGATGATGATCCCTATACGACAGGCGGTCTCGGACTACTTGGGACATCACCTTCCCAAGATGCGATGCAGGAATGCGATACGCTGATCATGGTGGGGACAAGTTTTCCTTATTTGGAGTATTATCCGAAACAAAAGATCCGTACTGTGCAAATGGATATCGACGCAGCGCGTATCGGATTAAGGCATAAGGTGGACGTTGGATTGACAGGGGACAGCCGGGAGACTTTACGGGCTTTGCTTAAATTATTGCAGCAAAAAGAAGATAAGGATTTTTTGGAATTAGCTCAGGAACGCATGAAGAAATGGAATGCTTTATTGCATGAACAAGGCAGCCGCATGGATAAACCGCTTAAGCCGCAGGTGGTTGTTTCTGCTTTAAGCGGACTGATCGATAGCAATCTCAGCGCCATCGGGA
>JANNCL010000343.1:0-5262 GCA_031386565.1 Candidatus Omnitrophota bacterium | reverse complement strand
CTTCCATTGGAGGCTTGGGCGTTCGGGAAGTGGGCTGGGTGTATTTCTTATCAAAGGTGGGTGTGGTCCAAAGCGTGGCATTGGCGTTGTCATTGATGAATTTTGCGTTCATGGTGGTCTTTGGCTGTTTAGGCGGGATATTTTATGTCACGACATTATCTGTTAGACGGGTACAACATCATCAAGCAGGCCCCGGGGTTAGCTGACCTGCCGCTGCAGGAAGGCCGGGAAGGTTTGATCCGTTGGATCAATACCACACGACCTCAAGGGAGCTTGCAAAATCTGGTGACCGTTGTTTTTGACGGCAATCCCGCGCATTTTGGCGGCATGTCGTGCGCTCCGATCAAAGTTGTTTTTAGCGATCATCAAAGTGCGGATGATTTTATTAAAGCGGTGATCGACGGGGCGAAGGACAAGAAAAAATTTGTGATCGTCAGTGATGATAAAGGCATTACGCTGTATGTGCGGGCACTAGGGGCGGGGGTTCTCGGGGTTAAGGCGTTCGCCGCGGAGCTTTTCCCATCAAGATCGCCTGGCCGCAGGGCGCATAAAGAAAAGCCGGGACAGCCGGTCAAATATATTTCCATCACTCAAACGCAGAAGATCAATAAAGAATTTGAGAAGATCTGGTTAAAATGAGAAACTTGATAAAGAATCTTTTGACAAAGTTGTCCCGCATGGGCGACGCGATCTTTTTCTTAAAGGATGTTGTTAAGGTTATTTTTCAGGGAAAAGTACGCTGGAATGTGGTGATGACACAGATGTATGAGCAGGGCGTGCAGTCGATCGTCATTGTCATTCTGACTTCCCTAGCCAGCGGCACGGTATTGGCGTTGCAGGGTTTCGCTTCATTGGAACGATTTGGGGCCAAAGAGTTCATCCCGCGCCTGGTTGCCTTATCGCTGGTGCGCGAGTTAGGTCCGGTATTCACGGCACTGATCTTTTCCGGCAAAGCGGGGGCAGGTATCACCGCCGAGCTTGGGACCATGAATACGCATGAACAGATCCAGGCCACACGGGCCATGGGGGTCGACCCCATTGAATTGCTGGTGGTTCCGCGTTTTTTGGCCTGCATGCTGGTGGTGCCGATCTTAGTCGTTATTTCCGAGATCGTTGGTATCACCGGCGGCTATATGATCGGTGTCTCCCAGGCGAATTTGCCCGGCATTTTATATTGGAATCAGACGTTGAGCTCGATTGATTATGTTGACTTTTTTTGCGGGTTGACCAAAGCGGTCTTTTTTTCGGTCATCATCGCGTGGATCTGTACGTATAAGGGTTTCTATACGACCGGCGGGGCTTTAGGTGTGGGGCGTTTCACCACGCAAGCGGTCGCGTATTCTTATATTGCCGTGATCCTCTCGAATGCGGTACTAACAAAGATCCTTTTAACAATATGGGGCTAAATATGCGAAGATTGATATATGGGGGTTTAACCTTGGCGCTTGGGGCATGTGTTTCTTGTACGCACATGGATAACGGTAATAATGGGCAGCTGCAAAGTTACGCGGCCCCGTTGATCGAAGCCGGGTGGATCCGCAACGGCGAACCCGTTGTGTTTGAGAATGACAAATGGTACCCCGTCCGTGATGTGGAGAATTTGATGGATTCCGAAGTGTTCCAGATCGGCGAGTATAAAGAGGTGCAGATCTTTGTGGATAAACTGGATGTGAAGCCCTATCAGCGCATTTATACCAAGTTCGCTAAGAACAAGTTCCGTTATTTTGTGCGTCCTAAAAATGATTAAAGTAGACCATTTATATAAAAAATTAGGTGAACAGCAAGTCCTGGAAGATATCAGTTTTGATGTCAACAGCGGAGATATCGTCACCGTGCTGGGACCAAGCGGCACCGGCAAGACGGTGTTATTGAAGAATATCATCGGTTTAATGGCTCCTGACCAAGGCCGGGTGCTGATCGATGGTGTGGACATCAGCCGACTAAAGGAAGCGGAATTATTACAGGTGCGCAAGACCATGGGGTATTTATTCCAGGAAGGCGCCCTGTATGATTTCTTGAACGTTTTTGATAATGTGGCTTTTCCATTGCGCGAACATACGGATTGGTCGGCGAAAAAGATCGCCGATCGTGTGCATGCTGTGTTGAACATGGTGGATCTGGAGCAAGTCGATGAAAAGTTGCCGTCTGAACTTAGCGGCGGTATGAAAAAGCGGGTTGGCTTAGCCAGGGCCATTGTCCTTGGGTGCAGGATATTATTGTGCGACGAACCCACATCCGGGCTTGATCCGATCCGCAGCAGGGACATCTCGACGCTCATACGCACGGTGGCAAAGAAGATCAATGCCGCGACCGTGATCACATCGCATGACATCGATAATTCGTTCCGTATTGCGGATAAATTGGTCATTCTTAATGAAGGCCGTATCGCGGCCATGGGCACGGTCGATCAGATCAAAGCAAATCCGGAAGGTTTTGTGAAAGAATTTATTCGTTCCTAACGGGAAAGGGAATGCATGGAAGATAAAATGAGTATTAAGAAAACGGCGGCGGGTTTATTCTTTGTTTTCGGGATAGCGCTCATCGGCATTAGTGTGTTCTTTATAGGGCTTGACCGCGGTTTGACCGAACAGAAATTCGAGGTCATTGCCTTGTTCAAAGAAGTGGGAGGGTTAAGAACCGGGGCGCCTATCCGGATCTCCGGGGTGAATGTCGGGGTGGTCAAAGAGGTGGATTTCTTAGATGAGCCGATCGAGAACCGCAGCTTGAAGGTCGTATTGAATATTTTTAAGAAATATGAGTTCCAGTTCCGCAAATGTTCACGCTTGAGCATTCGCACCGAGGGTGTTCTGGGACAGAAGTTGGTCGAGATTAGTGAGAATCATGATGTCCCGGTTTTTAAATCAAATGAACCGATCATCGGTGAAGATCCGCTGGATGTGGAAGATATGGCTGGGGTCATAACACGAACCGCCCTATCGCTGCAAAGAACTTCCGTGGGGATCAATAATTTGATGGAAGATATGCAGGGAGCGACGCACAAGGCGAAAAGGGTGATGAATCGGGTGGAAGAGAAATTGGTGGAAGGTAATTTGTTCAAGATATTCTAAGGAGGGAAGAACATGTTCGTTCTGGGAAATTTTTTTGGGGCAATGGCAGAGATCGTGAATATTGTATTAACGATCTATTATTGGATCATTTTGATCCGGGCTTTGATCAGTTGGGTCAATCCTGATCCCTATAATCCGGTCGTGCAATTCTTGCACCGGGCCACTGAGCCTGTATTGGAGCCGATCCGACGCATCTTACCGCCGTTACCCATCGATCTTTCTCCGATGGTCGCTTTCTTTGCGATCATATTCTTAAAACATTTCTTAGTACAGTCGTGGTTTTATATAAGTGCGCGAAAGCGTTAATTCATTTTTACCCACCCCATTTGGGAGGGGCTAGGGGAGGGGGCAACGGCGATGCATGGACACCCCCACCTGACCTCCCCCATCAAGGGGGAGGAACAAGGGCAGGAAGAATCCTTGCAAAAGGGTGCAATTTATTGTATAAAAAGTGTTCTAATTTAGATTGTTTATATTATATAATTATGGAGGGTTAAATGTTCGATAAAGTAAAAGAACTGATGGAATTGAAGAAGAAGGCCGATCAGCTTAAAAAAGAGCTGGAAGCGACCGTGATCGAGATCAATGAATCCCGCGGGATCAAGATGGTGATGAACGGCGCTCAGATCGTGCAATCGATCGATATTGATGAAAGCATGTTAACGCCGGCCAATAAGAACCGCATTCAAATGGACTTACTGAAGAGTTTTAACAATGGAGTAAAAAAGTCACAGCAAGCCGCTGCGACTAAAATGAGAAATATCCCAGGCTTAAATCTGCCGGGAATGTAAGACCTGCGAAGCAGGGCGAAACCCTTCGTAGCTTCCAAATGGAGGCAAAGCCGTAAATTTTGAAGCGAAGTAGGGTAAGTCCTCGGCAGAAAACCAACAAGGAGAATACAATGCCTTATGATGCCAGTTTAGATGTTGCTACATTCAAAGAAGTGGTGGATTTTGAGAATACCCGTGTCACCGTTGGTGTTTTTTCTTACAATGGCGCGCCCAAAAAGCTGCAGATCACCCGTGAGAATATGATCGATGGTAATTGGAGTTATACCAAATTAGGCCGTTTAAGCAAAGATGAAGCACAGGCGGTTGTGCCGATCATGATGAAAGCCATTGCTACGATGTAGGCAATGCCGGATTAGATTTATTTCAAGGAGTTGATAATGGCAAATGAAGTCTATTTAACCCGTGAGGGTTTTAATAAATTACAAGCGCAATTAGAGCATTTGAAGATCAAGGAGCGTCAGAAGATCGCTAAGGCGATCGGCGAGGCCCGGGCACAGGGTGATATTTCGGAAAATGCGGAATATGACGCGGCCAAGGAAGCCCAGGCACATAATGAGTCCAGGATCGCTGAATTAGAAGGCAAGTTATCCAATGTGCGTTTTATCGAGAATGAGAATATCCCGACGGATAAGATTTTTATCGGGGCGATCGTGACCCTGGAAGATCTGGATAATGACGAAGAATTGACCTATATGCTGGTATCTCCGGAAGAAGCGAGCTACGAAGAGAATAAGATCTCTGTTTTTTCGCCGATCGGTAAAGGATTATTAGGACATAAAGAAGGTGAAAAGATCGCGATCAAGATCCCTGCCGGAACGCTTAATTACAAAGTTAAGAAGATCAAGCGCCCGTAGAGGCCGGCATAGTTGCGCGGGGGATATCAAATCGCCAGTGCCATCCACAAGAACAGCGACGGCATCAGCATGAATAAGATGCGGTGCAAGGTGGTGTTCAGCCACCAGGTGATCTCAAAAAAGGTGTTTAACTGGTAATAGGCCAGCAAGATGCTTAAAAAGACTGCAAAGAATATCCCAAATATTTGCAGTCTTTTTTGTGTCAATTTTTGCCGTTGCATAAGAATGGCCGCTAAGAGAATGATCCATAGTCCGTTCCACTTAAAGGATATCATTTCAAATAAAGGATAGGTCAGGACTGTTTGAAGGCGCTGCCAGGTCGATGGTTTGGCGGAGGAGATCAGGCCGTTGACGAAGGCTTCATTATGGGGGGCCATCCAGAGCGTAAAAAGCAGCGTGGGCAGCATACAAGCGGCCAGCGTCGGCAAGAATGTTTTGATCTGTTCGCGTCGTTGCCACAAGAGGAGGACGGTCAGGATGGCGGCCGCGACCGTACCTTCGGTCTTGGTAAAACTCAATAGTCCTAAAAAGGCACTCATCAGTATCAGG
>JANNCL010000190.1:0-2690 GCA_031386565.1 Candidatus Omnitrophota bacterium | reverse complement strand
GTCGGGATCAACGATCCGCTGCTCGAGATCGCGATGCAACTCGAAGAGGCGGCGCTCAAGGACGACTACTTCGTCGAGCGGAAGCTTTACCCCAACGTGGACTTCTATAGCGGCATCATCTACCGCGCGATGGGGATCCCGACGAACATGTTCACCGTCATGTTCGCCATCGGACGCCTGCCCGGGTGGATCGCGCATTGGAAAGAGATGATCGAGGACCCAACGACGAAGATCGGCAGGCCGTTCCAGATCTATACAGGGGCTACAATGCATGATTATATCCCCATTGAGAAACGTTAATTCATAGAAAGAGGTAGGTTGTGATCACATTTTCAAACAAAGCAGGATTCGATAAACAGGCCGCGGTTGTCTTATTAACTAAGGATCAAAAGCATTCATTGCTTAAAAAGGACTTGGATAAGGGTGAGGTTTTTCCTGTTGTAGAGGGAAAGACCTTATTCTTGTTCGTTGGTCTTGGCAAAGAGAAAAGTTTGACGTTGACTGGGCTGCGCATTGAAGTGCGCAAGGCTTTGTTATCGTCTTTATTGAAGAATATTAAGGATATAGAAGTTGTCCCCCATACCAAAGATGAGAAGTCTCTCATTGCCATCATTGAAGGGGCCCTTATCGGCACCTATGTTTGGGATAAATATAAATCGAAGGCTGATGATGACAAGTCTATTAAAGAAAAGAATGTCATCATGATCGCTGAGAAAAAGTCGGCATATGAGCATGCCGCGACGATATGTCAGGGTGTTAATCTGACCCGCGACCTGATCAATGATAATGCCGATACGGTCACATCAGAATTCTTAGAGAAAACCGTTAAAGATCTGGTTAAGGGTAAGAAGGATATTACCCTTGAGATCTTGAATAAAAAAGAATTAAAGGACAAGGGCTTGAATTTCATTTTGGCGGTTAATCAGGCTAGTCCTAAAGAGCCTAAACTTATCATTGTCAAATATGCCGGTGGGAAAAAGAACGACAAATATACCGCGATCGTTGGTAAAGGCATGACCTATGATACCGGCGGTTTGAATATCAAGCCGACCGGCAGCATGGAAACCATGAAGATCGACATGTCCGGCGCGGCCGCGGTATGCGGTATTCTAAAGAATACGATCGCTTTAGGCATTAAAAAGAATCTTTTGTTTGTCTTAGGCATCGCCGAAAATGCCATCGGTTCTAACGCTTATAAGCCGGGTGATGTGTATACGGGTTATGCGGGCAAAAGTGTGGAGATCGGGAACACCGACGCTGAAGGCCGGTTGGTCTTAGCCGATGCTTTTGCGTATGTGGTCAAGAATTACAAACCGGAAATAATGATCGATATGGCGACCCTGACCGGAGCCTGCGTGGTCGCGTTGGGATATGACTATTCGGGATTATTCTCTAACGATGATGATCTTGCCAAAGAATTATCCAAGATCGCCCGTGATACGGATGACCGCGCCTGGCATTTACCGATCTATCCGGAAATGAAAGAGTATATCAAGTCGCCGATCGCGGATCTAAAGAATACCAGCAATGTCAAAGGTGCCGGTGCAAGTACCGCGGCGACATTCTTACAGCAATTTACCGATAACACGACGTGGGCTCATTTGGATATCGCCGGCAGTGCTTATGTTGATGGTAATTGCCGTTTCTATTTCGGTCATGGAGCTACAGGAGCCGGTGTGCGTTTATTGACGCATTATATAATGAGCAAATAACGGATCGGACAAGCAAATATCATGAGTGAATTTCGCATCGAAACAGACAGCATGGGTGAGGTCAAGGTTGCTTCTAATGTGTATTGGGGCGCGCAAACCCAGCGTTCTTTGGAGAATTTCAAGATCGGCGGGGATAGGTTTCCAAAAGAGATGATCCGAGCTTTGGGCATTCTTAAAAAAGCCGCGGCTTTAGCGAATAAAGATCTTGGTATTCTCTCAGCTGAAAAAACCGATCTGATCGTCAAGGCCGCTGATGAGGTCATCGACGGGAGATTAGATGCGTATTTTCCTTTGGTTGTCTGGCAAACTGGTTCGGGAACACAGACGAATATGAATATTAATGAGGTGATCTCGAATCGCGCGATCGAAATTGCCGGCGGCACCATTGGCAGTAAAAAGCCGGTGCATCCCAACGACGATGTCAACAAAGCCCAGTCATCCAATGACACTTTCCCGACAGCCATGCACATCGCGGTCGTGGAAGAAACACACCGACGACTGATACCGATGGTCAAAAAATTACGTGATGCGCTGCAGCAAAAGTCGGAAGAATTTAAAGACGTCATTAAGATCGGCCGGACGCATTTAATGGATGCGACCCCGATCACTTTAGGCCAGGAGATCTCCGGCTATGTGCAGCAATTAAATAATACTTTGGAACGCCTCGACGCGGCTTTGCCGCATGTGTATGAATTGGCATTGGGCGGCACTGCGGTTGGCACCGGCCTAAATACACACCCAGGCTTTGCTGTCAAATCAGCCGAGAAGATCGCGCAATTAACCGGGAAACCGTTTAAAACAGCGCGTAATAAATTTGAAGCATTGGCCACACATGATGCGCTGGTTGAATTTAGCGGCGTGTTGAACACCTTGGCCGCCAGTTTAATGAAGATTGCCAATGATGTGCGCTGGCTGGCTTCAGGCCCGCGGGCGGGCATCGCGGAATTGCATTTGCCGGAAAATGAACCGGGCAGTTCG
>JANNCL010000181.1:0-7718 GCA_031386565.1 Candidatus Omnitrophota bacterium | reverse complement strand
CATTTTCCTGACAGGCAGGGATATTTTCATCATTTGGTCAAGCATATCAAAGAAAGTGATAAGGTGGCTTTTAATGCCGCGGGTGACGGGGATGAACATTTAGCCACGGAAGATAGTTTTAAGACGGATCAGGAATTGGTCGATTTTGTCAGTGCAGATTATGATTTTACTATCGATGCTAATTTGATCAGCACATTGACTAAAGCGCATGAACCTGCGGCTGTTGTCAGCAGTTTTGAAACAAAGATCCTGATGCAGGCTGGGCGGGCGCCGTTCTTTTATCATACGCCGCTCTTGACCTCACAGCCGATGCGGGTGCGTTATTTCCCCAGCGATGCCGCGCACAGTCCGAATTTCTTAAAAGACACACTCGCGCAGTTAGAGGATAAGAAGCCCAAGTATATCTTTATTGAAAACGTATTTTTACAGGACATTTATCCCGCAACGTACAATGACAGCCACAAGAATGTGTTGACAATTGTAGGGTATATCAGGCAAAATTACGTCCCGATCAAGAAGGGTCAGTATTTGACAGCAATGGAGATCGGTGCCACCCACCGTATCCCGAATTAGTGAAAGGAATAGTA
Source organism: Candidatus Omnitrophota bacterium (assembly GCA_031386565.1). Taxonomy (GTDB): domain Bacteria; phylum Omnitrophota; class Gorgyraeia; order Zapsychrales; family Fredricksoniimonadaceae; genus JACQQW01. The sequence continues at coordinate 7,131 of JANNCL010000181.1, read as the reverse complement.
TGACCATTGATGAATTTAAGAAGTTCGAACTAGTTGTTGCTCAGATCAAGGAAGTGAAGGAACATCCTAATGCGGACAGGCTTTATGTATTGCAGGTCGATACGGGCAAGGATGTGCGTCAGATCGTGGCGGGGATACGCCGGGCGTATACGCCGGAACAATTAGTCGGCCGCCGCGTGGTTTTGATCGCTAATTTAGAACCGGCGGTCATCCGCGGAGAAACATCCAATGGCATGTTATTGGCCACGTCCGATGAAACACAAATGGCGCTTTTAATGCCGGAAAAAGACGTTGCCATCGGTAGCATTGTAAAATAATTGCCGTTTTATTTTTTGGTATAGCAGCACGTCATCCCGTTGATACGAATACGCAGCAGGTCTCTAAGCGAGGTGACAATATCGCGCATGGCACGCACTTTGGAATGGGGTTGGTGTTTCCAGGCAACGGGGATCTGGCCGATGCGCAATTTATTGAGAACCGCAATATAGATGAGTTCGGTGTCAAAAGCCCAATTATTGATGCGCTGCTGGTTAAAGATCAAGGTTGACGCTGGGGAGGAGAATATCTTAAAGCCGCAGGTAAAGTCATTGATATTCCGGCCGACGCAAAGGCAGGAAAGCAGCGTAAAGATGCGTCCTAATATACGGCGGTAAAGGGGCTGATGCTGGCGCTGCTGCGTGGAATCGGACTGACGGTCGCCTAAGATCAGGTCATAGGTGCCGCGGCACATTTGATCGTAAAAAATGCCGATGGCATCGAGTGACGTGGCCAGGTCAGCGTCCATGAAAAGACGGTATTTACCCAGGGCTTTGTTCATACCAAATCGCACGGCATAGCCCTTGCCCTGGTTTTCGGGATAAGAGAGCAGGTTGATGCGGCTGTCGCGGAGGCGTTCTAGCGAAGCGAGCGTTGTGTCGGTTGACCCGTCATTGACACAAATGATCTCATACGTTATCTTAAGTTTGTCGAGCGCGGCAATGACCTGACGGACATTGTTTTCGATCACGTGTGCTTCATTAAAAGCAGGGATAATGACGGATAGTTCGACCATTCGAGAATATTAATACAATGAGCCATCAAATACAATTAAAACAATACGTACCTTCTCACATTTGCTTAAAATGCGAGGGGTGCTGCCGTTATGAAACCGATGATTCTATGTGGCGGCCTAAATGGGATAAACGGCAATTTGTCGATAGTCAAGATTATGTCACGACCATTGTGGAATGCGGAAAGCATCTGTGCCGTTTCCTGAATAAAGGAGATAATACCTGCAAGGTGTATGATGATCGACCTTTTGAATGTGTGCTGTACCCGTTTGTGTTATCTCAAACGCCGGAAGGCTTACATGTTTATGTGCATTTAGCTTGTCCGTATATTCAAGACACGCAGGCAGGTCCTGCACTAGAGGCATATAAAGAATATTTAAGAACGTTCTTTCAGTCGGCTGATATGATCGATTTTTTAAAACGCAGCCGTCACTTGATCCACGATTACACACCGGCGCTCCTGGAATTGCAACATGTGTTTACATTACAAGCCATTATTTGATACCTATGCGGCTCGGACGTCGCGTCCCATGTCGGCGTATCACTTTAGCAGTATTTTTGCCTGGAGCGATCACTTCCGATTTACCTTTGAGATCATTGAGGATCATTTATGCGTTTTTGCTTTTACGGGTAAGGACAGCTTTTTATATTTGCCGCCGCTTGGGGCGGAGTTTGATCTTCGCGTTATTGCCCAATGTTTTAAGCGCATGGGTAAACGGCCGATCGCCCGCATTGAAAATATTATGGATAATCAATTGCCAGCGCTCAAGGCATCTGGCTATAATGTTTATCAAAAGGCCTCTGAATATGTTTATCGCAATACGGAGCTACAGGCTTTAAGCGGGACCGCCTATAAGGCGAAACGGCACGATGTGCACGTTTTTTCAAAACATTTCCAGCAGGCACGGTTCCGGGAGTTTACACCGGAGGACGGACCGGGTTGCGCCAAGCTTTATACGGCCTGGGCGCATGATCGGCAGGACAAAGAAACCGATCCCATTTATGTGCAGATGCTGGAAGAAAATGCCCTGGTACACGCGAAATTGCTTGCCCACGCGGATGCATTAGGGCTGGTCGGCCGCATCGTTGAGATCGACGGGGATGTTGCCGGATATACGTTCGGGTATCAATTGAACCCAACGACTTTTTGTGTTGCCTTAGAGATCGCGGATCTAAGCAAATCGGGAATAGCGGCGTTCATTTTCAATAGTTTTTGTAAGGATGCCGCGGTCAAAGACAGTGAATTTATCAACACCATGGATGATTTCGGCATGCCCAATGTCGCGCGGGCAAAGGCGTCGTATAATCCGACGCAGGTTTTACCGATTTATAATATTAAGGAAAATTTTTGAGTATCGATTCCTCCCCCTTGATGGAGGAGGTTAGGTGGGGGTGAAAACAGAATGCGCTCACCCTCTCCTGGCCCCTCCCATCAAGGGAGGGGAAGTACATAAAAATGGAGAAGAAATGAATATCAACGGCCTGGAAATAGTTGTTTTTGACGTGGAAACGACCGGATTATCGCCGGTGGATGGGGACAGGATCGTTGAGATCGCGGCCATGAAGGTCAAGGATCTGAAAGTGGTCGATCAATTTTATTCTTTGGTCAACCCGAAACGTTTTTTGCCCGCGCAGGCCATGGCGGTCAACGGGATCACTGAGGACATGGTCGCGGATGCGCCGTTCTCCGAGCATGTGTTGCCTAACTTCATTGATTTTGTCGGCGGGGCATGTGTGGCCGGGCACAATGTGAAATTCGATCTGAATTTTGTCTGTTTTGAATTATCACTCCTGAACCGTAAATTAAAAGAACAAACACCGGCGATCGATACGCTGAAAATGGCCAGGGAATTATTCCCGTATCTAAGCACATATAAGCTGGCGTATTTGGCAAGGGCGCTGGGGATCAGCGTTGATCAGACGCATCGTGCGTTGGCGGACGTTGAGATCACCGTGAAGGTCATGTTGCGTTTGATCGAAAAAGCTCAAACACAGGACATGGGCAAGATACAGAAGTTTTTAACACAATTCTGTGTAGAGAAACCTGTGTTCAAGTCCAGCCGCGCCACAGAATCGTCGCTGTTCTAGCTATGCAAAAGACCGTATCATTTAATGGCGATGCGTTCTCAGCGTTTAAGAGATTCGCCGGACAAAAAGGTGTTTTCTTTTTGGATTCAAGCTTAAAGTCCAAAGATAATGCCCGCTCCTTTATCGGTTTTTCACCTTCCAAGGTTATTATCGGACAAGAGTTAGACGGGTTGCGCGCCGTACTGTCATGGCAGCAGAGGCTGAAAGCTAAAGCTGTCGGGTATATCGCGTATGAAGGATCTTTTCATTTTGGTTTATATCAAAATTGGTTGGAGATCGATCATGCCAAGGATCAGATGCACGTGCATGCAGCATCGGCAAAAATGATGCGGCGCATGATTGCTGTTTTGGAGCAGCCGGCCGTGGCTGTCCCAGTCATGACACCGCAGCAGTTCACAGCTCAAAGTAATTTCGATAAAAAGTCTTATATTAAGGCTGTTAAAACCGCGCTGCAGGCCATCACACGCGGCGATATATATCAGATCAATTTGTCGCGAAAGATAACCGCGGACATTGTCCTTGACCCATTGTTATTATACGCAGCTTTGCGTGAATTTTCCCCGTCTCCATTTGCCGCTTTTTATGATAACGGAAAAGAACAGATATTAAGTTCTTCGCCTGAACGTTTTGTGCGTTTGACTGGCCGGAGCATTGAGGTTAAGCCGATGAAAGGCACGCGGCCTAGGGGGACAACAGCAACGCAGGATGCGCGCTTGCGCAAGGAGCTTCAGTCAAGTGCTAAAGAGATCGCGGAATTATTAATGGTGACCGACCTGGAGCGCAATGATCTGGGCCGTGTCTGTGAGACCGGTTCAGTCAAGGTCAAGTCCCTGCGTACGATCGAGGCATATGCGTCCGTTTTTCAAGCAACAGCGACGATCGTTGGAAAATTGCGGACAAAATGCAGTGCATTGGACCTGATCAAAGCGGCCTTTCCCAGCGGTTCGGTCACCGGCTGTCCTAAGATCGCCGCCATGAAGTTCATTAAGGCGATCGAGCGGGAAAAGCGAGGATTTTATACCGGGGCGCTCGGGCATATTGATGTTAACGGGGACATGGACTTAAGCGTTTTGATCCGTTCTGTTTTAGTATCTCCTAAAGGTTTATGTTATCACGTGGGCGGCGGCATTGTGGCGGATTCCGATCCAGCGTTAGAATACGCGGAAACTGCGTTAAAGGCGCAAGCGATCGAACGCGCTATCCGTGAGGTCATTTGTGCTTAAATTATGTTTTTATTTAGACGGCAGGTATTTAACGACCGATGCAAAAAAGCTGGATGTTTTTACGCCCGGGCGCCAGCCGTATTATGGCGTGTTTGAGACTATGCGTGTCCAAGATCAAAGGATCGAATATTTAGATGAGCATGTGATGCGGCTGCAGGCGGGGCTGAATATTTTAAAGATTGCGCATCAATTCACGGCGCCAAAGATCAAAGGGATCGTTAAGGCTGTTGTGAAAAAGAATCCTGGGGTGGCGCTTGGCCGTTTGCGTTTAATGGTTTTTCAAGAAGGATCCCAGCTGCATTGTGCCTGCATGGTGATGCCTTACAAAGCTTATGCTTTAAGAAAGCACCAAGAGGGCTTGAAGGCCATGATCATTAAGACAAAAAGACCGGCCCATAGCCGTTATGCGGATGTGAAATCATTGGACTATGCTGTTTTTTCGAATGCTTTAAGTCAGGCAATATCAAATGGATATGATGAGGCTATTCTTCTTAATGCGCGAGGCAATGTATTTGAAACTAGCCGCGGCAATATCTTTATTCTTTATCAGGGGCAATGGATAACGCCGCCTCTGTCTAGCGGCTGTTTGAACGGGATCATGAGGGCAAAGGTCTTGGCATTTGCGAAAAGGATAGGCCTTGCCGTGAAAGCTAGAAATATCACGGTACCAATGTTAGCCCAAGCCGAAGAAGTATTGATGACAAATTCCTTGATCGGCGCCATAAAGCTGGCCGTTGGGGTGAAATAGGGTGAAATAGGGCGATTGATTTCCAGGGTAAAAAATGTTACAATAGAGCAATTAATTTAAAGGAGATCTCATATGCAGAAAATATTGATCAGAACGGCTCTCATCGCTCTTGTTTTAGTACAAGTGGTATCCATCATTTTGATCATCGATCAAAAGAAAACCGCTAAAGCGCAATGTATCCCGACCGGTGCTGTTTCATGCAATGCCCCATTTATCATTGATGCGGCTACGAGCGCCGGGGTTCCAGGTTATGTGACGGTTGCTTGTTCCGGCGGGGTGATCGCGTCAACGACGTGGGTCCAAAAGTAATTTCGATTCTTTCCTCATTGCCTCTTCGAAAATTAACAGGTATAATGACTGTCATGGTCCTATTGTTACTGCTCATTAGCTGTTTTTGTGTTCCTTTTAATATCGAGGCGCAGGAGTTGACCCCTGCCTTGAGGCAAGGCAATGTGTCATCCAGTGCTTTGGATCAATGGCAGAACGGTGTTGAGGCCGTTCGCGGTCAGATGGATGTGCTGATGCGGCAGAACGATCAATTAACCCGCGCGTATGATCAAGATAAAATGCAGGAGCGTCGTCTGCTTGCGACCATCGATGAACAGCGCAAGAAGATCGCCGCGCTCAGTGATTTTTTAAAACAGCGTGCGGGTAAATCGGATCAGCAGCTGCGCATGGATGTTTTAAATGATCAGTTGAGCATCAAAAGATTACAATCGAATAAAATATTGTTAGATTATAAGACCCAGCATGCGCACGTTGAGGCTGTTTTAAAACATGTTGAGGACAAAAGGCTGAAAGTCTCCGCGTATGAGTTAAATCAGGGAGATACGCAAAAGGATAAGAAGATAGCGGATCTTCCGAAGGATCCCGCTTTGGAGCAGCTGCGCAAAGATCTTGAGCGGCAAAAGGAAGCAGAGGCGAGGGTGGCCGGCGAAATGGACCCTTCTAAGACGGAAGGCAATCCTTTTGAGATGGCTCCGTTGGAAGCCAAGCTTGCCGCGCTGCAAAGCCAGAAAGCGATCTTGCTGCGTAAGCCTTTGGTCAGTCCTGGGCCGGATAAGGATAAGTTCTATCTGATGCAAGCCAAGAAGGAAGAGCTGGAAGTTAAGATCCATGGTTTTGAAAGAAGGATCGATGCCATAAAGTCATCCTCCGCAGTGGTCGGATCATGGTCCGCCAGCCGTAAGGAAATGGTGCGTGCCATGTCCCAGGGCGATGCGCGTAATAAAAGATTAGCGAATGAGATCAATGATCTCAAAGAGAATATCGCATTATTGAGAACTCAGATCGGTGTTTTGGAGAAGCGAGTGCTTTTTAGCAACAGAAAAAAGGAGTATTAAGATGGCAAAGGCTGTGAACCCTTCTATCGTTAGGGCGTTGATCGAGGTGAGCATTACCCCGCAGAAGGATGTCGGGTTCGATCAGATCGCTGAACGTATCTATAGTTATCCGGAAGTTAAAACATGTTATCTTCTCTCCGGCGGATATGATTTGCTCGTCGTGGTGGAGGGTGATAATATTCAGACTGTTGCGGATTTTGTGGCGGCAAAATTGTCGTCCATGGCGAATGTCCGCCAGACTGCAACGCATTTCTTGCTGCGTAAATATAAAGAAGATGGTCAGGTCCTGCATCATAGCAAGAAGGAACGCCGGCCCAGTATTTCGTTCTAATGAATTCCAAAGATATTTGAGAAATAAAAAATATGCGTATTGCAAAAAAAGTTGAACAATTGGCGCCCTCGGGGATCAGGGCTTTTTTTGACCTTGTCCTGGGGATGAAGGATGTTATTTCATTGGGTGTCGGCGAGCCGGATTTTGTCACGCCCTGGCATGTGCGGCAGTCGGCCATTCATTCTTTGGAGCAGGGATTTACATCATATACTTCCAATAAGGGGATGGGTGAATTGCGCAAGGCCATTGCGGTTTTTTTGAAAGACCGGCACGGGCTGGATTATGACTTTGAAGAAGAGATCTTGATCACCGTTGGTGTCTCCCAGGCATTTGACTTAGCCATGCGGGC
>JANNCL010000184.1:0-3102 GCA_031386565.1 Candidatus Omnitrophota bacterium | reverse complement strand
GGAGAAGATCTATCGGGAAAAAAGAGAAGAGATGCTTGCTCAATATGAACAGATCAGTAAACGTAAGAATTATACAGCCAATGACTATTATAATTTGGGATTTCTCTATGAGCAGGTGGGTGGTTATGAACAGGCAATGCGATATTATCATAAGGCATTGGGATTGGATCACAGGCACGAGAAAACGTTATTGAATGTTGGTTTTAGGTTAAAGGAGGCTGGTGATCTTAAGAGTGCCATTGTGATCTATGAGCGCATCCTCAAGCTTTACCCGCGTGCAACATCCGCTTATTTAAATCTGGGGATCATCTACAATGCTCTGGGTGATGTTGCTCGTGCCAGGTCTATGTATGAGAAAGTGATCAAGATAGATTCTAATAATGATCAAGCATATTTTAATTTAGGTTATTTGACGGAGACATCGGGAGAGTTGCGGGAAGCGTTAAATGCGTATGAAAAAACAGTAGAAATTAATCCGCATCATGATGAGGCCTATTATAATATGGGAAATGTTTACGCAACATTAGGACAGAATGCGGAGGCGATCGCGTCTTATTTAAAGACAATAAGTATCAATCCCAAGCATCAGAATGCTTTCGTGAATTTATCTATTTTGTCTTACAAGGCCAAAGATTTCAAGGGGGCTATTCATTACTTGGAGCAAGCGCAGCTCTTAGGTTACTCTTCTCCGGAGGGGTATATCAAAGCGTTGGAGCCTTATAAGAAAAAGTGACCGTTCTAGTTTTGGATCTGGAAAAGTGCGCCTGACCCGAATCGAACGGGTAACCTACTGCTTAGGAGGCAGTCGCTCTATCCAAGATTGAGCTACAGGCGCATGCTATGTGATCTTGTTGCCGTGTGGTGAGATTGGTCGAACCACAGGCGCAGATATTGAAGAATTTTCTTATGTGGAAGTATAGACGATTCCTCTGAACAAATCAAAAGAATTTAGGAAAGTATAGAGGGAATGATGGGTAAGGATATCCGACAACATCACCGTTCAATACTCTTGTCAGAAGTAAGCTATAGGCATGAAAAGAATCCCATGTTCGGAGGCTGTATAGCGCAAGATGTCAGTGAAAGCGGTATCAAGATCAAGATCTTAGAATTCTTTCCGCCCGGGTCGCCCTTAGAATTACAGTTTAAACTGCCTATGTCCCCGAAGGCTTTTGTGGTCAAAGGTAAAGTGGCTTGGATCAATAAATTACCCTATAACGAACAGTGGGAAGTAGGCGTGGATTTTAAAATGGATGCGGAGCATGCTTCACTTATCCGGCGATACGTTGCTACAAAGAAAGCTTTAAAGATCCGCTAGTGCTTTAAGAAGGACGATTCAGTATATGGGGTTTACCCTTAGCCACCAAGATGGTGTTTATATTGCCAGAGGTTTAATTTTTATCGCTGGTATTGTTTTGTATGTGCTGGGAATGATGAACTCCGGAAAGCTTTTGAAGATATTCGGATCGTATTTCTCTGCAGTTGCTCATCCTATCAATTTAGCGATCTTTAGGATCATTCTCTTTCAGTATCTGTGGGACAAATCCAATTCTTCCATCACTATATTCTTTAGCGGTTTACCTAAAGAATTATTATATCCGCCGCTTGGGCTCGAACAGATCGCTAGAGCATTGCCGATCGAGCCCGGGCTCGTTTCGACCATCGGTTTTATTCTCGGTCTTAGTGCTTTTATGGCCATGATCGGGTTTCGTACGCGTTTTTTTGCGTGGACCGCTGTTATTTGTGCTGTTTATTTCATGGGGATATCCGACCTCTATGGAAAAGTAGACCACAATCATTTTATCATCTGGTTCGCGGCGATACTTGCGGCGAGCCCTTGTGCTGACGTACTATCGGTTGATTCGATATTAGATCGTGCTCGAAAGCCAAGGGGGGGCACCGTTCCCGTACCTCCTGCGGTGTCTAATGAATATGGGCTTCCCATACGTCTTATTTATCTCTTATTTGGGGTTATTTATTTCTTTCCGGGATTCTGGAAATTATATTACGGGGGATTAGGCTGGATATTCAGTGATAATTTGATCAATTATATGTATTCTAAATGGTTTCAGTTACATGGCACGCTGCCATTTTTTAGGGTCGACCATTATCCGATGCTATGCCGCTTCGCAGCGGGAGCGGTCATACTTTTTGAAGTTTCTTTTATATTTCTGATCTTTTCTGATCGTTTCCGGTATTGGGCAGTATGTGCGGGTATTTTATTTCATATTTTGACTTTATGGTTCATGCAGATAGATTTTATGAATTTGTTAAGGTGTTATGTTGTTTTTGTTGACTGGTACGGAATTTATCATTGGGTAGAACTCAGGGTATTAAAACGCCCTAACGTAGATGAAGCAGATGATCATACGGCCATTAGGCCTTATAGGAATCGCATGGTTGTTTGGGTCGGATCCATTTTGATCATTGGCAATATTTATTGCGGAGCCTTCGGTATAGACTCTTGGCCATTTTCTATCTTTCCCACGTTTGCTTATTCGATGCTTCAGCCTAATGAAACATCGATGGATATTGTGATGCTGACTCAAGAGGGCCGGGAAATATCATTTGATGATAAGCATCTTTCCGCAAGGTTCCATAGTCACAATTATTGGGGATTAATGAAGAGAATATTGAATGAGAATGACCCATCGGTAAGGGCAAGGAAATTATCAGCATTGTTAAGCATTGCCGCACGTGATCAGCCGGAAATTAAAAAGGTTAGGACTATCAGGATGTATCGCAGTGTTTATTCAACGCTTCCGGCGGACCATGGGAAGAAACCTCTGACTCAAGAATTGTTGCTGACCATCAATGATTTTAACCTGCCGCAATGAAACTGTTGTTCATGTGATCTTGCCGGATTTTAGGATCTACATGGTTGCTATATTGTTTTCTGGTATTTGGATGTAGCCTCGGGTTCGTGATGCGGTTCTTGAAGATCTAAAGACAATCGCTTATCTCTTGTAATACCAAAATAGAATTGTCCTAATTCACCAAAATAAGAATGTCCTAGTTGTAAGATGATCCAAGCGCAAAGCAAGGAGGCGTATGGATCAAGACAAGGATGTTTTTATGATGAGTCGCAAAGAGATCAAGCGTTAT
>JANNCL010000157.1:0-8476 GCA_031386565.1 Candidatus Omnitrophota bacterium | reverse complement strand
ACCTATTTGATCACGATTCCCGCCAATGGTTATTCTAATGTTGGGTTAACGTCGAATTTAATTTATAGCTATCAAGTCAGCGCAATCGATGCGGCGAATAACGAATCCGCGTTAAGTCTTTCTATAGATGTTGCTACATTTGATCCTACTTCTATCACACCTATCATCTACGGCCAAACTATTTCTGGTTCCTTAAGTAACGGAAGATTGATCAAAACCTATAGCTTTGCTGGTCAAGTAGGTGATCTGGTTGATATTGCATTTACAGTCTTAACAACCGGTCAAAGCAACTTTCCGATGCGGGTACAGATATTGGACAGTAATGCCGTATTATTGACAGATGTTTTCTCGATCAGTAGTAAAGACGTTAATTACACATTACCGGCGTCCGGTGTTTATACCATCAGGGTTAGTTCTAACAATTTAGGCGGTATCGGAACTTTTGAACTCTCATTGCAGCGATCTAACGATCCAGCTAATGTCACCGCGATCAATTGGGGGGATACAAATACTGGGAATATAACAGTGACAAATTTTAACGTGTATCGTTTTACTGGGAATGTCGGCGATCAAGTTGATTTGCCTGTGGTTATAACATCTACAGGACAAGGCGGTTTAAATTTGCGGGTGAGGATCATGGACAGTGCCGCTGTGACTCTCGTGGATCAGATGTTCACAAACTCAAAAGATATCACTTATACGTTGTCTGCGACAGGTGCATACACTATATGGTTCAGTTCGAGCGGTGGAAGGGGAAACTATCAGTTTACCTTGCAGCGTTTGAACGATCCTGGCAATATCACGGTCATTAATTGGGGCGATACCAAGACGGGATCCATTTCGTTGACGAATTTCAATATTTATCGTTTTTCAGGAAAAGCTGGTGATAGCATTGATTTGCCTATCGCGATAGTAAGTACCGGACAGGGTGGTTTTAATCTGCGGGTCAGGATCAAGGATGCTGCGGCGGTTACGCTTTTAGATACGTCGTTCACAAGTTCCAAAGATATTCATTTTACATTACCGGCGGATGGGGACTATACCATTTGGGTCAATGCGGTTGGCGGCGGTTCTTTCTGAACGTATAAGATCACACTGCAATGGTTCAATGATCCCGCGAATGTTATGCCGGTCAAATGGGGGGACACGAAAAGCTCTTCGATCTCCGAGCCGACACGGATCGATGTTTATGGTTTTAGCGGCCAACAGGGTGATCAGTTGGTTATGCCGGTGGCGATCGGGAGTACGGGGCAAGGCGGTTTTAATATGCGGGTGAGGTTGTTCGACAGTAATTCACTTTTGAAATTAGATGTTACAACCACCAGTGCTAAGGAGATCCAATATGTTCTGCCTATGACAGGAACATATAAGCTATGGATCAACGCTCAAGACAATGTGACAACTGGAGATTATGCTTTTACCCTGCAGCGTTATAATTCTCCGGGCAATGTTATCCCTGTTACTTTTGGAGAAACAAAGAGCGGCGATATCCTGCCGCCTACGAAGATCGCGGTTTATCTCATCAATGCCAATACGGGTGATGATCTGATCATTCCGTTAAAGACGACGGCAAGTGGTCAGGGGGGCACCTATCAGACACGGTTGAGGCTTTTTGATGATAAGAATACGCTGATCTTAGACCAGGCGACTGATGGGACGGGTGCTGTTAAAGAGATCAGATATTCTGTTGCTTCAGGAGGGGTTTTCTACGCGTGGGTCACCGCAATGTCCATTGGTCAGACAGGAAGCTATCAATTCACATTGTCCGACAATCTTTTAAGTAATGTCACCGCTGCCCCTATCTTCTTGGATCCGACGAACAATGGTCAGGTGAGCATCGGTTATGATCTTCAACGCGATGCCAATGTTAAGATCGACCTTTATAAAGCAACACTGGACTTTGATGACTTGGTTGAATCCACATTCCCCGGCGTTTTTCATAAGGCTTTTTACCAGAATATTTTCACCGGCACCTGTCCTAAAGGTCATTGCACTTTTGTATGGAATGGTAAGGATGCGCAGGGGAATAGTTTTTCCGAAAACGCTTATGTTTATACCATCACCGCGGATGATATGACAGGCGCCCGTCATGGTTCTTTTGACCCGGAATATGTTCGCGGCGGGGTGACGATTCTGAATAATCATCTTACTTTACCCAATGCCGATCCGTATAAGGGGGAAATGACAAGCGTGTCTTATGATCTGGCTGCTCCATCGTGGGTCACGTTGCGCATTGTCCGATTAAGCATGTCATTAGAGGGATCTATGCGAGATTTGCTGATAAGTGCGCCGCGGGATATGGCTAATAATAGTGAAATGTGGGACGGACATGACAATAAAGGCAATGTTGTTCCGGCAGATAAGTACACCATGTATGGTGCGGCGACATTATTGCCGTCCAATGCCATTGTTGTCCAGAAAAAGAATATTGTCGCTGTGCCATATCTCCAGATAGACCCGTATGCGTTCTATCCTGAATATGGTGAGTTGACTAATATCAAATACACTATTAGCAAAGATGCCGCGGTCACCCTTGAGGTTAAAAATAGCGCGGGAACGACCGTTCGCCTGTTATTAAATGCTATTTCACAGACAGCAGGTACGTATAGCTTTTTATGGGATGGTCGTGACGGTGCGGGGCATCCAATTGGTAATGCAGGGAATTATCACATTGTGTTAACGGCTGTTGACAATAGTGGTGCCATAGTTACAAGGAATATTAATGCGCTTTTATTTAAATAGTTTTTTGTTCTTGTTGTTAATGTCCATGGCTGCCAACGCGGCTATGGCCGATGAGCGCATTCTTTTTAGCCGTTTGACAGAGGGTTATTGGCAGATTTGGTCAATGGACCCTAAAGGACAGCATCAGCTTCAGTTAACATCCTCTGCTGTCGATAAGCGCGGGCCTGATTGGCTGCCGCTTAAGAAGAAGATCAGTTATCGCACTAGCAATGGTGAAGTTTTTATTGCTGATCCCGACGGCAAGAATGAGACACAGGTTCTAGCCCAATACGGCAGTATCAGCAATCCGCATTTTTCTAAGGTTAGCGACGCGGTGGTGTTCATGCGTTTTGATTCTCCATTAGCATTGAAGAATAATATTTGGGTCAGTGATCTTTCGGGGCATTATTCTAGGATATTGACCAAAGGGGCGTGGCTGCATTATCAGCCGGATTTTTCTCCCAAAGCGGATAAGATCGTGTATATCCGGGTTGACCGGCCGGCCAGAGTACATCGGGTGTGGGTCATGAATGCGGATGGTTCCGCGCCGCGTCAGGTGACGTTCAATACTCAAGGCTATGAGCATTCACCTGCTTTTGCGCCGGACGGCAAAAGTGTCGTTTTTTCGGCCAATACCGTGGACAATGATGATGAGATTTACATGATCCGTTTGGATTCCCGCAAGCCGGTGCGTTTGACCCATCATGCGGGTGTAGATACGCACCCTCGTTTTTCGCCGGATGGTAAAAATATCGTTTTTGTTTCGATCAATAAAGGGGTTCAGCAGATCGTGGTCATGGATGTTGCCGGGGGTAATATTGTCCCGTTAACGCAAGGCCCAGATGATGCGGTTGATCCGGTGTGGGTCGAATAGAGGAGGCAGTTAATGCGATACACGCGTAATGGGGTGATCTTGGTAATGGCGGCCGCAGTATTTTTCTGTTTTACACATTTAACACAGGCCGCTGTCAACGCGCCCGTGGCTTTTAAACTGAAGGCCGTGCGTGAAATAAACAGCGCAGTCCCGCAAGAGAAGAATATTTTTGTGGTCAATGTCCTGCCTGCCGATGGGGTAACCTCGGTGTTGACCCTGCAGTTATTCATTGACGACCGTTTGGATTCAAGGTCACAGCAGGGCTTGCCGTATTATTTTAAACGCAATTTCCGCGGCCTTGGTGCCGGCACGCATTCGATAAAGCTTGAAGCGGTCGATCCTGCCGATTGCAGCAAAGTTTTTTTTAGCGCAACAACTACCGTGGCGGTGCAATAAGATGAACTTATTTCAGAGGCAGATGATCAGTTTCTTCCTGCTGCCGTCAATGATGATGGTGCTTGTTTCCTGCCGTTCTTTGCCCAAGAAAGACGTTGGTCATTGCGGCTGTCTTGTTTTCCATGAGATCGCGGCGCAGGAGATGTCTGTCAACCAGGCTAAAGGGGAGATCAAATACAGTTTACCACAGTACGGGACGGTGCGTATCCGCGCGGGGATCAAGAACGGCCCGCTTTTAGTCAATATCGTAGACTGGCAGGAACGTGCAAAGGGGCAGCATATCGAGCATTGGGATTGGAAAGACAACAATAGCGGCATCGATCTTAGCATGCGGCGGGAAGTTTCATTCGTTATAGATGCGATGACGAGCGTTACTTTTCACCAGGCTCCGGGTGTCCATTTTAGTTTTCCTGAGAGCGCGCAGAAGGATAGGGATGGACATCAGATCATTTCGGGCATTGCCCCTATCCGTGTCAATTTAGATCCGAAAGACAAAGGCTGGCTGCAGGCAGATAAATACGAGATCGTCATGTTCATCGACGGTGTCTTTCTTCTCAAGGAAGAAGAAGGCATTGATCCTTTTACCTATCGTTTGGATACAACACATATCAGCAATGGCCCGCATCTGATCACCGTGAACGTGATGGCTTATCACGGGGAGATCGGGGTACGCAATCAAATAGTGACCGTTTCGAATCAGGAGTCTTAAATGATGGGATATAGGATGAAGATGGTGCTCAAGATCATGGTGGTGTGGTTGGTCATTTTCTGCCGTATGGGCGTTGACCTTTCTTATGCCTGGAATGCCTGCCATTCCCCGTGCTGGAGCTGTACCGGGACGGATATGGGCGGCGGCATGGATAAATCCGGCGGGCCGTCTGATCCGCAGAAGAAAGATCCCCCTCCGGGCGGGTGTGCAGGACAAAATGGCGCGAAAGGCGGAGTTTCAATTGGTGCGGGCGGGGTTGCTACCGGGGGTGACCCAGTGTATTTGCATAGCGGCGAGTTCTTTTATTGGTGCCATGACATAAGCATTCCCGGACGCGGCATGGACCTCGAGATCTACCATTTGTATCGTGACGGCAAAGCCATCAATAATCAATTCGGCCGCGGCTGGTACATGAATTATTATTTCCGTCTTGTTCAGCTAAGCACCGGTAATGTCCAGATCATCAACGGCGATACGGGCCGTATGGATGAATATGTTTACACCGCGTCCAATGGTGGCGTAGCGGGCTACATTTCGCCGGCTGGTGTTTACACGACTTTGGTGCAGAACTCCAACGGGTCTTGGACCATGACCAAGACACATGGGGAGAAATATAATTTCGATCTGCGCGGCGTTTTGACCTCGATCGTAGACCGCAACGGCAATACGATCAGCTTTGCCTATAGCGCGGCACAGATGCCGATCAATGGGGTGCCGGTATTCGGTATTGTTGCTGCATCGCCCATGGTCATTGCCATGGACTATCAGCTGCAGACCATTACGGATACTCTGGGGCGTAAGGTTAATTTTGCCTACAACAAAAAGAACCGGCTGACATCCATCACTGATTTTAATGGCCGAGTAGTCTCATTTACGTATGATGATCTCGATCATTTGACGGCCATCACCAAACCTTCGCCCTCGCAATTTCCGGCCGGGCTGACCAAACAATTCGCCTATGACAGTAGTCATCATTTGCTCTCTATCACCGATGCGAAAGGGCAGACCTTTGTTAAGAATCAATATGATGCACAAGGTCGGGTCATACGTCAAACCTTGGGCGGGTCGGACATTGTGTTTAATTATGGAACAAATACAGCGGTGGTCACAGACCGCAAAGGCTTTGTAGAGAACCTGACTTTTGATGCCGCGGGTGATCCGTTGACCGAAGAAAAGTTCACGAAAGGCCTGCACGCCGGCGATCCGGCTTCGTTCATTACAACTAGGACGTATGATACGAATTCGAATCTATTGACGATCACCTATCCGGCAGGTAACGGGGTCAAATATACCTATGATGCCGGCAATAGCACTGTGCGTTCCCGAGGGAATCTTCTTATGATACGTCAAAAAGCATCCATGGCGGCCGGTGACAATGATGCCATTGACCTTATTACCAGGGCAACCTATGAACCGGTATTTAATTTTATCAAGACCATCACCGATCCTAAAGGCAATGTGTATAATTTTGCTTATGATGACGCCGGAAATTTAAAAATTCTCACGTATCCAACGGTTAATGGACAGACGCCGGCGATCAATGTTGTTTATAACGCCAATGGGCAGCCGATCCAAGTGACGGAGCCGAGTGGCAGTGTGACCAAATATGTCTACGATGCCCTCACGGCTTTGATTAAAGATATCAACAAAGATGCCAACGGCATAAACGCGCATACCGCCGTGACGTATGACACCTACGGCAATGTTGATAAGGTCACCGATGCCAACGGACACACGGTAGATTACAATTTTAATGCTTTAGGCTGGCTCATCGAGCGCATTGATGCCTTAAATTTTAAGACCAAATTCACCTATGATGCCAACGGCAATGTGGTCAAAGAAGAACGTCAGGCCGATGCCAAAGGAACTAGCTGGCAGACCACGCAGTACTCCTACGATATTCTAAATGAGCTAAAGTCCGTCACTGATCCGTTGAATCATCAGTCGATCTATGCTTACGATGCCAATCAGAATTTAAGTTCCTATACCGATAGGAATGGCAATACGACGGCTTATCAATACGATGAGCGCGACCTGTTATTCAAGGAAACAGACGCCAAGAACGGGGTCACGCAATATGATTACACGGCAAACGGTCATTTAAAGGCCATCAAAGACGCGAATGCAAAAGAGACTCAATATGCTTATGATGGTTTCGACCGTGTTGTTAAATTGACATACGCGAACAACACAAGCGAGCAGTACGCGTATGATAAGAATTCAAATCCGACTAATGAAGTAACTCCGTCGACAAAGCAGGTCAATTTTGTTTACGATGCCTTAAACAGGCTCATTGCCAAGAATTTTCCCGCGAACGCGGCGATCAATGAAAGCTTTACCTATGACATCGCCTCTCGTCTGACCGCGGCTAATACAACGGCTAGTAAAAACAGTTTCACCTATGATAATTTAGACCGGGTGAGTAAGAGTACACAGGTCTTGACTCCTGGGACGTATACGTTGACCTATGCGTATGATAATGCCAGCAATCGCACAAAGGTGACCTATCCGTCGGGAAAGACGGTTTCTTTTGCCTATGATGCCAATGACAATATGGCAAAGGTTTTGGTTAACGGGGCCCAGTTGGCGATGTTTAATTATGATCCGCTTAGCAGAGTAACGTCACGGAATCTTATCGCGGGTCAGACCTCGTATCAATACGATCTGGCCAACCGGTTATTAAGCATGAACGTGCCTGTAACAAATCTGCCCGCACCTGTACCAGGGTCTGGTCCGGTTCCTATCCAAGGGCCCAATAGTTATACGTACACCTACGACAACGAAGGCAACCGCAAAACCTTCACCGCAACGGCCATGATGATGACAATCATCAAAAACAACAGCGGAACATTCACCCAGATCCTTCCCCTGGTGGTTAAGTCAGATACGTACAAGTATGATGCCTTGCAGCAATTAACTTCTGCTACAGGTTCACAAACACACAATTACGCCTATGATCCTTTAGGCAGCCGCACCACCACCGATGCAGTTCAATATACCGCCAACAGCTTAAACCAATACACCACAGTCGGCGGGACGGCATTTGCTTATGACATTAATGGCAACCTGACCTATGACGGCAAGAACACGTATGCCTATGATGAAGAAAACCGCCTAATTCAGGTAGTCAACAGTAAAGGCACAAGCACCTATGCCTATGATGCCTTCAATCGCCGGGTGAGCAAGACCACAGCCGGGGTATCAATGTATTACGTGCATGACGGCGACGACGCGGTCGCGGAATACGCCAGCACCGGTGCCATGAATGCGGAATATGTATATGGTGCCGGGGTCGATGAGCCGTTAAGCATGACTAGGGGTGCGAACACCTATTATTACTTCACCGACGCCTTAGGCAGTGTCAGAACGCTAACGAATGCCGCCGGAGCCGTGGTAGAAACCTACGACTACGACGCCTACGGCAATCCCACCACAACCTCCAACATCGGCAACCCCATCATGTTCACGGGAAGATGGTACGACAAGGAAAGCGGGAACTATTACTATAGAGCCAGATATTATCAGCCAATTATTGGAAGGTTCTTGCAGAGGGATCCGATTGGGTATTATGATAGTTTGAATTTGTATCAGTATGCGGGGAATAATCCGACGAATTGGATTGATCCAACGGGAGAGCAGTTTTGTCCATTAGCTGTTCCAGTAGCAATAGGACTCGGTGAGGCTCTTGGGCCAGCAATAGCAACAGCAGTAGGAGCAGCGATTGCAGCTGCGATAGAAGCCGCAAAAAGAGCGCTGGAGAAGGCTCTTGCTGATGC
>JANNCL010000154.1:0-1927 GCA_031386565.1 Candidatus Omnitrophota bacterium | reverse complement strand
CGCAGAAGGGGAAAGAGAAAGAGCGTTCTGATCGCCGACCTGCTAAACGAAAGCTTTATGATTCAAAGAAAGAAGCATATGAAGCTGCTAAGAAAGCTGGAAAAGGTAAGGAGCCTGTTCACCACCCAGATGGGAAATATGGTCCGCATTATCATCCCGATGTTCCAGATCCAGGATATCCAAAATCGCCGAATAAACCAGATCCACATGACCACTATAATTATCCCAAGTAACGGAGAGATATTATGAGTATGTTACATGAGGCAGCAAAAAGCGGAAATGTAGAACGCTTTCAGACTCTATTGGCAAGGGATAAAGATATTGATCTCGTAGATAACGAGGGGTTTACACCTTTGTTTTGGGCTTGTTTTAGTGGCAAGATCAAAATGGTAAATTATTTGATCAGAAAAGGCTGCGATCCGAATTATACAAAAAATAGACTGAGGCCGATACATGGTGCAGCAATTAATGGATATAAAGAAGTTTTGAAGATTTTGTTAAAGAATGGTGTTGATGTTGATTCTCGGGAATTTTGTAGCGACCGTACTCCTCTACATTGGGCTGCTCAGGAAGGGCGAATTGATGCAGGAAGATATTTAATTGAGCAAGGGGCCAATATTAATAAATTAAATAAGTCTGGTGAAACGCCTTTACGTATCGCGATTGGAGAGGACAACATAGATTTTGTTAAAATGTTGTGCAAATTTCATGTGGATATTAATAAATATGCCACAAGAGCGTCAGCACTTATTCTTGCATGTGCTTACAATAGGATAGAGATAGTTAGGTTTTTGATTGAAAGGGGAGCCAATATCAATATTAGGAATGAAGATAATGAAACAC
The DNA here is from genome assembly GCA_031386565.1 of Candidatus Omnitrophota bacterium. GTDB lineage: Bacteria > Omnitrophota > Gorgyraeia > Zapsychrales > Fredricksoniimonadaceae > JACQQW01. The sequence goes on along the minus strand of JANNCL010000154.1, from coordinate 1,084 downwards.
CTTTATTTTTTGCCGCAAGACATGGCAGTAAGGAATTAGTAAATCTTCTGATATCAAATCATGCAGATTTAAGAGTGAAAAATAAAAACGGAAAGCGAGCAGTTGATTTCGCGAAGAATAAAATGATTCGTTCATTGCTCATTGCTTAAGGGAGAGAAAGGGACAGTCCGAGAAAGGGACAGTCCCCAAAAATGGGACAGGGCAAGATAGGTAAGTAGTAGAAGTTTCCATCGTTGCTATTTGAAGTTCTTTGACATTCTTTCTATTCTTCAGGCAGCCGCACCACCGCCGATGCTGTTAAATACACCGCCAACAGCCTAAACCAATACACCACGGTCGGCGGGACGGCATTTACGTATGACACTAATGGCAACCTCACCTATGACGGCAAGAACACTTATGCCTATGATGAAAAAAACCGCTTAACGCAGGTAGTCAACAGCAAAGGCACAAACACCTATGCCTATGACGCCTTCAACCGCCGGGTGAGCAAGACCACAGCCGGGGTATCAATGTATTACGTGCATGACGGCGACGACACGATAGCGGAATATGCCAGTACAGGTGCCATGAATGCTGAATATGTATATGGTGCCGGGGTCGATGAGCCCTTAAGCATGACTAGAGGGGCGGGGACGTATTATTATTTTACGGATGCGTTGGGCAGTGTCAGAACGCTCACCAATGCCACCGGAGCCATAGCCGAAACTTACGACTACGACGCCTACGGCAATCCGACTACAACTTCCAAAGTAAGCAACCCGATCATGTTCACAGGAAGATGGCTAGACACCGAAAGCGGGAACTACTACTATAGGGCTAGATACTACCAGCCCACACTGGGAAGATTCTTGCAGAGGGATCCGATTGGGTATTATGATAGTTTGAATTTGTATCAGTATGCGGGGAATAATCCGACGAATTGGATTGATCCAACGGGAGAGCAGTTTTGTCCATTAGCTGTGCCAGTAGCAATAGGACTCGGTGAGGCTCTTGGGCCAGCAATAGCAACAGCAGTAGGAGCAGCGATTGCAGCTGCGATAGAAGCCGCAAAAAGAGCGCTGGAGAAGGCTCTTGCTGATGC
>JANNCL010000183.1:0-11378 GCA_031386565.1 Candidatus Omnitrophota bacterium | reverse complement strand
CCAAGGGGTATCGACTGGAATATGAGGTTCTATCGGCGGCGCAGAGCGTTGATGAGCCATGCCTTAAATTGACATTAACTCCTGACACAGAGCGATGTCCGCAAGATCTTGCCGCGATACATCAGCGTGTCACGAACCGCTATCCGTATTCAACGCGAAAACTTGAAAGCAGTATCAAGGAACAAATAGCGGCGTTAAATCAGGATGGTAATATTGAGATCCGTTTCTTAGAGGACGATGCAATGCGTGAGTTGGCGGGTCTGCTAGCGGATCTGGAACACGTCCGGTGTAATAATGCGCGTTTGGCGCTGGAGGCGCTTGATTTTATCCGTTTCGAAAAAAAAGATATGGATCGCCGGGGTGATCATCTGGATGTGGCGTCGCTGGAGTTGCGGCCTTTTGAAGAACGAGCATTGGCTGTATTAAAGAAGTTTACCTGGCTTTTCGGGCTGGTCAAAATTAGCGGCCTGATGAGACAATATCATCGTCGTCAACAGGACTTGATGCTGTGTTCCGGGGCCATCATGACCTTTATGATCAAGGAACGGCATTACCGCGACTATATTCGCCTGGGAATGATCGTTCAGTCGATCACCAATGTGCTTGCTGCCAGAGGGCTGGCGGCGATGCCGGTGTTAAGCGGTATTTATTTGAACGATGTCCTTCACGAAAACCCGGAGATACTGACTAATAAAGATAAGAATATGATCATTCGCGGGATGCGCAATCTTGCCGTTTTCCTCAATATTCATGAGCAGCGGGTTGCGTATATCCTACGGGTCGGTTATTCCGAGCGTGTTCCGGCGCCAACAGTGCGCAAAAGGATCCAAGAACTGATCTATCGGGGCGATGCCTACAAGACGCCTTCTTTGAAACGATTTAAGGGGGCTGCTGAACAGGGCGTTAAGTCTGGCTCTTGACAAGAAATGAAAATGTGATATATTAGCACTGTAGTTACGAGAGTGCCAGAAGCGGCCTCTCCATTTTTTGATCAGAAATTAGCAGACGATGTGTGTGAGTGCCAATTCTGCTTCGCGCTTAAACTTTCGTTTGTGCGCTTCGCAGGAATTATGTTTAGGTAAAGGTTAAACAATAAAAAGGAGGGTGGTATGTCGTTAGTTCAATTTTGTTCACCGTTGTTAAGTTCAACTGTTAATGAGGAAAATCAGGTGCATTGGTTGCCGGCACTTGACATTGCGGAAGATGGGGCGCAGTATATAGTCGAGGTTGATGTGGCGGGTGTCAGGAAGGAAGATGTGAAGGTTCTTTTTGATAACGGCATATTGACCATCGAAGGACTTCGCAAGAACGAAAGTGAATCCAAAGAGAAAAATTATCATCGCATTGAACGCAGCTATGGGCGATTTTTGCGGCATTTGAAATTAGGGAATAATGTGGATGCGGCGGCAATAAAAGCATCTTACAAAGACGGGGTGTTAACCATCACGGTCCCTAAAATGGAACGCATTAAACCAAAAGCCATTGACATTACGGTCAATTAAAGGAAAGAAGGACTTATGCAAATCATGCCTGATCAAGACGCACAAAAGCCAGCGCTGGAGCGCTTCGGCCGTGATCTAACTGACTTGGCTGCCAAGGGAAAGTTAGACCCGGTGATCGGGCGTGAGGAAGAGATCCGTCGAGTTATCCAGGTCTTGTCGCGCCGGACCAAAAATAATCCGGTTTTGATCGGTGAGCCCGGCGTGGGCAAGACCGCGATCGTTGAAGGTCTGGCGCAACGGATCTTTACCGGTGATGTGCCGGAAGGATTAAAACATAAGCGCGTCATAGTGCTTGATATGGGCGCGCTGGTCGCCGGGGCGAAGTTTAGAGGGGAATTTGAAGACAGATTGAAAGCTGTATTAAAAGAGGTAGAAGGTAATGATGGATCCGTTATTTTATTCATTGATGAGTTACATACAATTGTTGGTGCCGGACGCGCCGAGGGAAGTGTGGATGCCGCGAATTTATTAAAACCTGCTTTGGCCCGCGGGTCGCTCAAATGTATCGGGGCAACGACTTTGGATGAATACCGTCAGTATATTGAAAAAGACGCGGCATTAGAGCGCCGTTTCCAGCAAGTGATGGTCAATGAGCCAAGTGTAGAGGATGCCATCACTATTTTACGGGGTTTAAAAGAAAAATATGAAGTCCATCACGGTGTGCGTATTCAGGACGCAGCCATCGTTGCTGCCGCGGTGATGAGCGACCGCTACATCACCGAACGATTTTTACCGGATAAGGCGATCGATCTGATCGATGAGGCGGCGTCGAAGCTGCGCATTGAGATCGACAGTATGCCGCAGGAATTGGACCAAAATGAACGGGAGATCAGAAGGCTTGAGATCGAACGCCAGGCCCTGCGTAAAGAAACCGATGCGGCTTCCAAAGAACGCCGGGATAAGATAGAAAATGATCTGGCTGCATTAAAAGAGACAAACAAGGTCATGCGCGTGCGCTGGCAGAATGAGAAAGCGGTCATTGACCGTATCCGTGCCATTAAAGCCAAGATCGAATCCAGCCGATTAGAAGAAGTTCAGGCGGAGAAGATCGGAGATCTTAATAAGGTCGCTGAGATCCGTTATGGTACTGTGGCGGCGTTGCAAAAAGAACTTGAGGTCAAGAATAAAGAATTGGTTAACGTTCAAGCCGGCGGAGCATTACTTAAGGAAGAGGTCGATGAAAGCGACGTGGCGGATATCATTTCCAAATGGACTAAGATCCCCTTATCGAAATTAATGCAGGCGGAAACACAAAAATTGATCGACATGGAAAAAGCCTTGAATGTCCGGGTCATTGGACAACGTGATGCGATCGACAGCATTGCCGCGTGCATTCGCCGGTCTCGTACAGGCTTAAGTGATCCTCGTCGGCCCTTGGGTTCTTTTGTGTTTGTGGGCCCTACCGGCGTGGGCAAGACGGAACTCGCGAAATCATTGGCCTGGTTCTTATTTGACGACGAGAATGCCATGGTGCGCATTGATATGAGCGAATACATGGAGAAGCATGCTGTGGCCCGGTTGATCGGTGCCCCTCCGGGTTATGTAGGCTATGAAGAAGGCGGACAATTGACCGAGGCCGTGCGCCGTCGGCCTTATGCTGTTGTGCTGTTCGATGAGATCGAGAAAGCGCATCCGGACGTGTTTAATGTATTGTTACAACTGTTGGACGATGGAAGACTAACGGATTCACAGGGCAGGATGGTCAATTTTAAGAACACCATTGTGATCATGACCTCCAATATCGGAACCGCGGAGACGGTGGAGATTAAGGACCCAAAGCAAGTGCGTGCGCACATCATGCAGGCAATGCGCCAGCATTTCAGGCCGGAGTTCCTTAATCGTTTGGATGATATCATTGTCTTTAACCGTTTAGGGCAGGAAGAAGTGCGGCAGGTCGTCGACGTACAGATCGGTCTGCTGGCCAAACGTCTGGAAGACCGCAAGATCACGCTTAACGTAAAGGCAAAAGCAAAAGATCTGCTGGCCCGTCAAGGCTATGATCCGGTCTACGGGGCGCGGCCATTGAAGCGGGTGATCCAGAAATTATTACAAGATCCGATCGCCATGCGTTTATTGAGCGGTGAGCTGAAAGAAAATCAGATAATGACGGTTGATGCTCAGGGGGAAGATCTGGTTTTTGTGAATACTTAAATAATTTTATGCTTGTCTAATGCTTTAAAGGGGGCTAAATTACACCTATGCTGTTGCGTGTAATCTTAGCCCTTTTATTGTTTGTTTCTTCCCTGTGGTCGGCAGAGCCTATCAAGGACGGTTTTGTCAATGAATATGACAAAGACGGAAAGCTGTCGCGCATTGTTGAGTATAAATTAGGCCTACTCAACGGGTTGTTTCGTACTTTCTATCCCGACGGCAGGATCTCGGGAACGGGAAAATTCCTTAATGGGACCATCGATGACATTGCCTTAGGTTTCTGGCCGGATGGCACCATGAAGGTAAAATCATTTTATAATGAAGGTAAATTGCATGGCACATCGACGCTGTATTATAACAGTGGCCGTGTGCAGGCCGAGATCGAATACATCAAAGGGATACAGGACGGGCCGACTAAGGAATATAATGAACAGGGCCGTTTGAAATGGGAACGGCATTTTAAGTCGGGTAAGGAAGTCGGCACGACCAAAGAATTTGATGTGGCAACCGCAGCGCTTTTTAGGGAATATGAGTTCAAGGACGGGAAGCAAACGGGTTTTATCCGGGAGTATTGGGGCAATGGCCAGTTAAAGGGGACATACACCGCCTTAGATGGCATACGTCAGGGACCGGCCAAAGAATTTTTTCAAACAGGTAAAATAGCCCGGGACGGCAATTTTAAGAATGATATGTGGGATGGAGATGTGATCAGTTTCTATGAGGGCGGGCAGAGGTTCAGTAAAGTACATTATAAAGCAGGTAAGAGGAATGACCCTAACTGGCAGCAATTCTATGATACAGGAGAGCTGAAATCCCAGGTCAGGGTCGTGGAGGATCTAAAACAGGGCATCGCCAAAGAATTCTACCCAAACCGCAAGGTCAAGACCGTGGGGGAATTCAAGGATGATAAACGGCAAGGCATATTTAAAGAGTTCGATGAAAATGGCAAAAAGACCGCAGAGTTTGAGTTTAAGGAAGATGTGATCCGCTACCAGCGTGAATATGCCCCTGATGGCCGCGTGATCAATGAACAGATATTTTATCATCCGCCTCAAGCAGAGCCGCCGGTAAAAAAATAGCCCAATAACCTGTCCAAAGAGAAAGAATTAGAAAAATTATTTTAAAGTGGCGAGCGCTTTAAAACGCGATCTTTTATTCCAAAGCCTTAACGTACAGCTATTTAGGGACTTATGTGTCTGATCTAAAGAATGAGCCCGATATTACCATAAGCGCAATAATTGGCAAAAAGCTCATGGGTAGTGTACACTTCCTTATAGTTTCCCCTAACACCTTAAAAACGTGAGTACATGAATATAAGAGCAAGACTACATTTTGGGTACATTTTTATCAGCCTATGGCTTTTCTCAGGCTTTGGATCTTCTGTTGCTAATGCCGCGGAGATAGAGAATTTCGATCAGCCTAAGCGTAATTTGTTAATTAAAGAGATCCTGGGTCTTTTAGAAATTCCCAACGGGGGCGGGATCACACTATCTCAAAGTCCATGCCCTTCTTGTCCATCATCTCCCGATCAAAGCCTATTTCGAGATCAAAAAGCGACAACAGCTTCATTAAAGAATGACATTAATACAAGTTTGGATAATATTTCAAGTTCGAGGATTTCCTCTGATATTAACGGAGGGAATTCACGTATTGCTTCGAATACAGGAAATTATCAGGCCGTACCTGCTGCGGGCTTAAGTGTCTCCAATGAACGGCCAAGTTCAACGGGTAATGCCGGTTTCATGAATAACAATGAAGGCGCAGCGACAGGATCAAAAATCCCTGTTGTTGACGCATTGCAAAAAGGACAAGCTTTTGAGGCAGCAAAAATTTCAAACATAAGCACCTCTGCCACCCATAATAAGACAAGGAGTATTAATTCCGGAGCATCGCCAATAGCGAAGATCACTTCCGGTGCTATCGTTACGAAAACAAATATGTTGCCCGCTGCTGATGCAGCAAGTGATATTAAGATCGCGAAGGGGGTTATAACCGCGCAGGCACCAACGATCCTGGTACGTGCTCAACCGGGCGATGTAAAATACGTTACGGATGGAACAGCGGAAGATCAGACCAGCGATGAAGAAACAGCATCTCCTCAAGGAGGAACGAATGAGGTTCCTAAGACTTTGGCGGAAGCATTGGCCAAAGAACGCAGCCGTGCCGGCAAAAGGAATAAGATCAAAGTAACGGGAGAATTATATTCATCGATTGGTCTATATACCAATGGTGAGGTGCGTGTCAACAGGGCTAATCCTGATCTTAATGAACGCAATTGGCGTATCTTATCCGACAAGGCGCTCAATAACAGGCTGGATACTTATGACCCCGCGCTATATTCGCGGATGAAATTCGTGGTCGATGCTTCTATTGGTACTGCGGTGGCGACGCATATTAATGTGACGATCGATCCCTGGAGTTATACGGGGAAATCAAAGGAGATCACCCTTGATCAAGGGGATCAAGTCAAGTTCCAATATTTGACTGTGGGCAGTAATAATTACACGGTCCCTCGGATCCTACGGACGATCAAATACGGCGATGCCATGGCGCTGCCGGAAACAAAGGTTTTTAACGGGAATGAGATCCCGGCAATGAGGGTCAATACGCTTAACGGCGGATCTTTCGATCTTCCCGACAGGAAATTAAGCTATACATTCATGCCGGTGCGGGAAGCGTGGGTGGATTTTAAACCCACGGACAGTTTATTTTTCAGGGCATTTCCGTTAGCGTATCAGGACCAGGCCTTGACCAGCGACGATCCGCTCCAGTTATCCAACCATCGGAACTATTGGGAAGAAAGCCCCTGGTTGCGCAGTTGGCAGCCGGGAACTGTAAATCAAGCGTTCCCTGATTTTGCCTGGTATACCAAAGGTATATGGGACCGTTCTTTGAGTTTCGCAACGCGTGACAGTACTGGGCAGCGTTTGACCGGATTACGCGGTGCGAAGTTCGGTTTTTATCCTGAGCCGGATACGACACTTGATTTTGTTGTCGCTTCGCCTAAAACATTATGGCAGGATTATACGCGTTTTGATACCTTAGCCGCCAGCGCCCGATTAAAGCATTATTTCGACGATGGGTTCTATATCGGCGGTACTGCCGCGGACCATCAAGGTTTTTTAAAATCAACGACGGATGCGCGTAATTATGTAGGCGGGGTAGATACCGGGATCATGCCTTTTGAGAATGTGAAATTCAATGCGGAGTACAGTTTTTCCTCCAGTCAGTATGACATCACCGACGCAAAGTTTCAGACCAAACAGCACGGCAATGCCTACTACGCTTCGCTCATCGCGACATCAGATCCGTACATGATGAATAAGAAAGATTATTACGGCATCGCCTCTGGTTCAAAAGATAGTGATTTTTATAAAACGAAAGTATTTGTCGGCCGCATGGATCAGAATTTCGAATCGACGCTGTCGAATTATCACTCGACCCGTAAGGATTCTTTCTGGAATCGTCATTTAACATTTTATCCTTCCATTTACCGTTATTTGCCCGGTATCGCCCAAATGGCGTATACCGGTGAAGATGATCTTTCGGTCAACGCCATTGGGGACGGGATGGATTATGGGCGCATGTCGTATGGATGGCGCGGGGATGTGGGTATGCTTGACGGGGCGTTGAAAGGATTAATGGATATACGCCAGGTTTCTAATGTCACGGCGGGTAAACATCATAAGAAGATCGAGACCGTCGCGCAAACGCATTGGGATCTAAAGGTCAATGAAGACCTGACGACGAAATTCATTTTGATCCGCAATCAAATGCCCAAGACCACCGCGGGGGTCGATCCTCATGTTACCGACGGGGATACGGGGGAACCGTTAAAGAATGCGGCGGTTTTAGGCGGAAAGGACCCTAGCACGACCACGGCTTCCATAGGTGCGCGCTATCAATTAACGGATTGGGCTGCGTTAAACGGGGTATGGGAATACACCAATGATTCAACACTCGCAACAGATAATTTTCCACAGGCGGATTTGAACAGTTCCTTTTTTACTTTTTACCGCCAGGACACCCGGCCTTATACGACCTTGGTCCCATTCGTTTATTCAGGGGGATTGTTCGATCAACCGCCGTACAACTATTTTAATATTTTTAAGACTGGTGTGGAATTTATCCCGACGGACAAGTGGCACATTTATTTAGATTTTACGCGTAATTCCAATGTTTTTGCGGGCAGCATTGATGATAACATGAACCACTTTGGAGTTGAGACCAGTTATTTGCTTACCAAGAATTGGGGTCTGTTCGCGCGCTATAGCTATGCCCGTTGGAATGATTTTACTCAATTGGCAAAACCTGTACCGGAGATTGATTACCGTGGTTACCATAATGTGTATTTTGCTTCCCGCTGGGTTTTCGCGCCGGACAGCTGGCTGGCGTTGGAATACGGGGTTGGTCCTGCCTATAATGTGGCGACCAATGTCTATGATCCGCGTTTAGCATATTACGCCACCACGGTTTTGAATACGCAGCATATCTTCCGATTAAGCGTCTTAAAGAAATTCTAGATCAACGGCACGCGATCACATCGCTTTGAGCAAAACGGACTTTGCTCAAACGCGCATAATCATCATCATCTGCCCGATAACCGACCGCAGCGACGCACAATGTGTGGAATCCTTCTTCTTTTAGATTTAAGGTTTGATCGTAGGCTTCCGAATCTAGGCCTTCCATGGGGCAGGTGTCCACGCCCAAGAGGGCAGCGGACGTTAAAAAATTACCCAGCGCGATATACACCTGGCGTGAGGCCCAGAAATTGATGTCGAAATCCTCATTTTGATTTTTCACGAACCCGAGCATTATTTGCTTATAGCCTTCGAGGGATGATTCGGGGATCTTGCGGACTTGGGCAATACGGTTGATCAAATGTTCAATGTCAATGGCATCCACGTCGGTCTTAACGGCAAAAATGACTAAGTGCGACGCGTCGGTGATCTGGCTTTGATTCCAGGAAAAACCGCGCAATTTTTCACGTAACGCTGGGGTGTTGACGATCACGAATTTCCAAGGCTGCAAGCCGAACGAAGAAGGGGTCAGGATCAATGCCTGTTCCAATGTTTGCCAGATATTTTGAGGTATCTTTCGGTTGGCGTCGAATTTTTTAACAGCATAGCGCCAGTTTAATTGTGAAAGCAAATCTTGCGTTGAAATAGGTGTTGACATATCATTCTCCTAGCGTGAATTTTAGCGTGACAGCCATTATATTTAAAATCAGGAGAATTACCATGAATAATTGGTTAGCGTTGATCGCGGGCGGCATTGCGGGGACGATCGCTCGGTACACGTTAGCAGGAGCGATCTTCCATAAGACAGGGATGGATTTTCCTTATGGCACTTTGGCGGTCAATTTGTTGGGTTGTTTTTTGGTGGGATTCCTCGATGCTGTGATCGAGCGTAAATTTCCTGTGCCATCGACGATGAGATTAATGATGATCACCGGTTTCTGCGGTGCATTCACGACTTTTTCTGCGTATATCCTGGAGAGTTACGCGTTGATCAAAGCGGGTGCAATGATCAAGGCATTGTTATACGCATTCGGCAGCGTTTCTTTTGGATTAATTATTTTTCGTTTAGGGATGCTGCTTGGCCAGCTGATCTAATTTGGCAGCTGATCACTGTTTAAAACGCACTGAATATCCGCCCGCTTTAGCCACCGCAAGGGCAATCCTGAGGACAATTCGTGCAATTCTCCCCGGCTTCACAACCATTGCTTCCGCACGTTGCCGGAGTTGGAAGACAGCCCACATCCATATTTACAGAACAAGAGCCTGCTGGACAAGAGCCTTGATAACAGGAATTTTGTCCGCATGTTCTGACCGCGGCTTGACCGGCAGGGCATGAGCATACACATTCTGAGCCTAGAGGGAATGTTCCGGCCGCACATTTAGCCTGACATGCCCCCGGATCACAATTACACAGATCGGTAGGTAATAAGAGATCGGGATCTTTACTTGCAGGCATGTAAGACACTTGTCCTTGACCTGGACAAGGGGTTGCGTTCGCGGGTAATTTATTCCAATTGCATGTTGGTCTGCAGTTAGCAGGATCAGATAAGGCTATCGTAAAAGTTTTAGACCCGCAGGGGAGATCATAAAGTATGTCACCATTAACGCAGGTTGACCCACCGGGTGCGCATGAATGAAAACCCTGAGCGCTGACGTCGGACGGGATCTCGCTGGGTAAAGCCCAGACACGCACGGCATTGTTAGGATCGCCAACTCTCCAGCATGTGGAAGTATTTCGTGGTACCCCGCAGCAGGTATCATCTTTATCGCAGCTGAATTTTACCTGGCAGCCAACGGGAGAATATTGCCATGTATAGTAGCGTAACGTCGGATCATTGCCGCAAGCACGAGTGCCGCAGCTGCCTGCCGCTGGCGGACCCGCCTGGACGCACGAACTGATCCCGCCTGAATTAATATCGGCATTGCCGGCTTGAACTAATCTATCATGATTGGAATCAGCGACAGAAGTATCCCAAAGCTTGAAATGACTGTTGATAGAATCAAGCAGATAAGGACCGCCCATGACAATACCGGCAATGACTGCCAAGAAAACAAAAGAAAGTTCAACCATGGACTGGCCGGTACGCTTATGTGGACATCGCATATATAAAAGTATATACTATCAGAATTTGTTATGCAATCAAATTTGGTATGGCAATGTAATAATATTGCGTTGCTGTAAAAGGATATGATCCCGGAAGAATTTATAGAACGTTTTAGCCGAATAGTCCCCCAGAAGGGTGACCCAAGGGCATGTTTCCTGGCCAAAAAGTTCCGGTCATTTCGAGTGAATGTCTTGAAAGCGGATCGAGAGGGTATTTTTACTCAATTGCGGACACAGGGCATTCATTTTCAAGAAGTGCCCTGGTATGCGGATGCGTTCATTGTCGATCTTGTACAAGCGAAACAATTATTATCGTCACCGTTGTGTGTTCAGGGAAGGATCTATGCGCAAGGATTAGAAAGCATGTTGGCACCGATCGTTCTGGACCCTCGCCCCGGATGGCAGGTCTTGGATCTTTGCGCGGCGCCTGGCAGTAAAACAACCCAGATCGCGGCGTTGATGGATAATCAGGGCAATATCATGGCCAATGAACCGGTGCGCGATCGTTTTTTTCGGCTTAAGGCGGTCGTTGAGTTATTGGGGGCGCAGGTAAAATTAGTTAGCAAAGACGGCCGATCTTTTAGAGGGGACGGGACTTTTGACGGGGTTCTAGTGGACGCGCCTTGTAGCAGCGAAGGACGTTTTTGTGTGGATAATCCAAAGAGTTATGCGTTCTGGAGCAAGCACAAGGTGCACGAGATGGCCCATAAACAAAAGGCCTTATTATTGAATGCCGGACGGTTATTGAAAAAAGGCGGCACACTGGTGTATGCCACCTGCACATTTGGAAAAGAAGAGAATGAGGATGTGGTTGATTGGTTCTTGCAAAAGACAGAAGGGCAGTTCAGATCAGTGCCGATCGATCTAAAAGATGTACCAACTTATCCGTCATCGCTGCCTTTATGTAAACGGGTCATGCCCAATGGGGTGATGGAAGGTTTCTTTTTAGCTAAGTTTTCATTGTAATACCAAAATAGAATTGTCCTAATTCACCAAAATAAGAATGTCCTAGTTGTAAGATGATCCAAGCGCAAAGCAAGGAGGCGTATGGATCAAGACAAGGATGTTTTTATGATGAGTCGCAAAGAGATCAAGCGTTAT
>JANNCL010000094.1:0-1827 GCA_031386565.1 Candidatus Omnitrophota bacterium | reverse complement strand
ACTAGGACATTTCTATTTTGGTGTGACACAATCGCTTATCTCTATTGACAATGTCCGTATTAATGTTATAAATAAGTTGAATAAAGACGTATATAAACCATTGAGTGTAATCATGTTTGTGGCAATTTTGATCATCGGTAGTGTTTTGTATTTACTCTGGCAAATGGCACGGAAGTTCTTTTCTGCCAAGAAAAGTTCTTGCGGGCAATGTTCCTCTGGAGACTCATGAGTTTTTTAGACAAGATCTTTAAGAAAGACACATGCGTATGTAACGCTGTTTCCAAGGATCTTTCCCAGGCAAAGACCAGTGGTTCGTTAAAAGTCGAATGCTTGTGCGGTGAAGAAGGGATATGCGACCGTTTGCGGGAAATGGGGTTTTGTGAATCGGCGGTCATTGAGAAGATCAGTGACAGCGGGTCGCTCATTTGCAAGGTTTGCGACACAAAGGTGATATTAAGCAAAGAGCTTGCCCAAAAGATCATCGTCAAAGATATATGCCAATGTCAGGGGCATGCCAAGGTTGCTACCGGGCACGTTGTTCTAAGCGCGATGACTGTTGGCCAGCGTGCTGTTATCGAACATTTCAGGTTCGACGAAAGCGAACGCTTGGAAGAAATGGGTTTAACTCCCGGTGAGACCATTGAGGTGATTCGTTATGCACCTTTGGGTGACCCTATTGAGATCAAAGTACGCGGATATTGTTTATCCTTACGCAAACAAGAAGCTGACCAGATCAAGGTCCATATCATTTAAGTGAAGCCCTCCGTGTCCACACAGATACCGCATCATACTATCGCACTTGTCGGAAACCCTAATTCAGGAAAAACCACCCTCTTTAATGCTTTGACCCATTTACGCCAGAAAGTTGGTAATTATCCTGGTGTGACCGTTGAGAAAAAGACCGGTGTTTTAGATCTGGGAGAAAGTCGAACGGTTGAGATCATTGATCTACCGGGTACATACAGCTTATCAGTGCGCTCGCCCGATGAACAAGTTGCCCGTGATGTCCTTTTTGGGAAAGAGGCGGGAACGCCTGTTCCTGATCTGGTTATTTGTGTTGTGGATGCTGGTAATCTAGAACGTAATTTATACTTAGTCACCCAAGTACAAGATCTTGGGTTGCCTATGATCTTGGTCTTGAATATGATGGATGAGGTCAAACGTCAGGGAAAAACGATCGATGTGTCGAAGCTTTCAACGCATTTAGGGGTCCCTATTGTCGAAGCCATAGCCAACCAAAATGTTGGTGTTGAGCCTATCAAGGCCTTGATCATTTCGGTCGTAAAGAGTGGTTATAAACGCAGCTGGCGTATGTCTCCTAAGATGGAAGAATTGGCTAATGAGATGGCACGAGTATTGCAAAAATACGAATTTATGACGCCGCGCGCCGCATTCGCGGAGGGGGTTAATTTATTATCGCAATCAAAAGTCGATCCTAAACGATTTAAGGATCAACACACGAATGCCGCTGTCGGGCTGGTTCTGGAGCGGGTTGCTGCCTTAGGAGTGTCCGCGCGCACGGCGGTGATCGAAGCCCGTTATGAGTGGATCAAATTCATTATCAAAGAAACGGTGATCCAGCAGCAGAAGAACGGGCCTGACCTGACGGAGCGGCTGGACCGTTTCCTGACCCATAAGATATTCGGCTGGGTTTTTTTCGTTGGTTTGATGGGGTTGATGTTTTATGCTATTTTTACCCTGGCCAGCATACCAATGGATCTTATCAATAACGTCTTTACGATCCTGGGGGATTGGGTTGGGAGGCATTTGCCTGATGGTGATCTAAGGGATCTTTTAGTCAATGGGGTGATCGCCGGTGTCGGCGGA